>JBARAE010000582.1:0-1707 GCA_049791715.1 Micromonospora sp. | reverse complement strand
GCACCGCGGCGGCGGTGCCGATCGTCGGGGATGACCGTCGTTTGACGTCGGCGGGCGCGGGTAAGCGCGGCTGCGGGTGCCCCGGGGCGGCGACGACAGGAGGGCGACGTGCGGTTTCCCCGATTCGTCGAGGCGGTGTCCCGGCGGGCGGAACTGCCCACCGAGCAGGCCGCCACGATCGCGCGCGCCACGCTGCAGACCCTCGCCGAGCGGGTGACCGGGACCGAGGCGGCGGACCTGGCCGCGCAACTGCCCGACGAACTGAGCGCCTACCTGGCCACGCCGGCCGGCGGCCCTCGCGCCACCGGCGGCACGGTCGCGTTCCTGCACCGGGTGGCGGACCGGGCCGGAGTGGACGCCGCCGTGGCCGAGGTGGGGGTGCGAGCGGTGCTGAGCACGCTCCGCGAGACGGTCACCGTCGGCGAGTTTGAGGACCTGGTCGCGCAACTGCCGAAGGGTTTCGACGCGATGGTCGACCCGATCCCGCGGCCGCCGTACGCCGGCTGAGGAGACCGCTGCGGCAACCCGGTTGAGGGTGCGGCGACGAACCGGCATGCGGGGCGTGGTCAGGCCACCTCGGCCGATTCCGCCAGGTCCGCCGCCGACGGCTCCTCCGGGTCGGCGACCCAGGCGGAGAAGACTGGCACCGCGTGCCACGGCCCGGTCCCGTCCCGCCGCTCGTCGGTGGCCACCGCCACCACCGCGTACGGGTGGCCGAAGCGCAACTGAGCCGTCCGGACCACGCCCTCCGGCGGCAGGCTGACCAGGCCGAACACGGCGGTGACGGCCGCCGCCTCGAAGCCGTACCGGCCGAAGCGGGCCATCGCCGCCTGTTGCGCCGTCACCTCCAGCCCGGCCTCGCCCAGTCGGCGGCCCACCGCCCGGACAGCCGCCTCGAAGCCGAGCCCGGCACCGGTGAGCTGGTGCTCGCTCCGCGCCGACCAGCAGGGCAGCAGTGCTGAATGGCGTTCCTCCCGCCCGCCCCGGGCGCGGGTGGGCACTCGCTCCTCCCGCAGGTTCCAGAGTGCCGTCTCACCGAGTGGCAGGTCGAACAGCGACCGCCGGCCCGGTTCGCCACCCGACACGGCGGCTCCGGCCAGCCGGTACGCGGCGGCCAGCACGTCGCCCGGCGGGACCTCGGGTGCGGCCGCCACCGACACCACGGTCAACCCCGCCTCGCCCGCCTCCGTACGCTCCGGTCGGGCCGGCGCCACGTGCACGATCACCTCGCCGGCCCGCTCGGTCGCGGCGATCCAGGACCGGTGGCCGTGGCCGGGGGAGCGCAGCACCCGGGTCATCGTCCCGGCCCACCGGCTGTGCGGCCCGAGCTCCGCGGCGGGCGCGACGTCGAACGGTTCGGCCCAGGAGATCCGGGTGGCCAGCGCGCTCGCCAGCGCCAGCACCACCTCCGGGGTGACCCGCAGCGGGAACCGGTCGATCAGGCCGAGGGTGTGCTCGCGGGCCCACTCGTCCAGCGTCCCCTGATCCGGCAGCGGGCCCGTCCCGGTCTGCGCCGGCAGGGTGGCCTGCCAGTCGGTGAGCCCACTGCCGCCGTACCCGGGCCGGTGCCAGACGGCGGTCGCCGTGGGGACCAGCGGATGCGGTTCGGCCAGCAGCGCGGCGGCGGTCGCCGCAGCCGCCGACGGGTCCATGCCGAGGATCGCGCCCAGCTCGTCGGCCTCGGCGCCGGTCGCCGCCGGCCCGCAG
>JBARAE010000581.1:0-1592 GCA_049791715.1 Micromonospora sp. | reverse complement strand
GAGCCGAACCGGGAGCGTGGCGCTGCCGCCCGGCTCCACCCGCAGCACCCGCCCTTGCGGCACGTCGGGCCGGGCGCCCGCCGACGGCACCCAGGCGTCGCGTACCTGCGCGCGCAGCGTCCGGGCCGAGCCGTTCGCCAGGTGCAGCGTGACCGTGGCGGTGCCGCCCAGCCGGACCGGGCGGTCGCCGTCGCGGGTGGCGCTCAGCCGGTGCAGCGGCGCGGCCAGCGCCCAGTCGAGGGCCACGAGCAGCAGCACCAGGCCGGTCATCGCCGCGACGCCGACGAACGGCGCCGGCCAGGCCGGCAGGGTCAGCGCGCCGGCCCCGAGCAGCAGCGCCGCCCGCCAGGTCATCGGGGCGTCGGCACGGTGGCCAGCACCGTGTCCAGCACCATGTCGACGCCGACGCCCTCCAGTTCCACCTCGGGGCGCAGCCGGAGCCGGTGCCGCAGGGTGGGCCGGGCCACGGCCTTGACGTCGTCCGGGGTGACGTGGTCGCGGCCCGCCAGCCAGGCCCACGCCTTGGCGGTGTTGAGCAGGGCGGTGGCGCCGCGGGGCGAGGCGCCCAGTTCCAGCGCCGGGGCACTGCGGGTGCCGCGGCAGAGGTCCACGATGTAGCCGAACAGCGACTCGGCCACGTGCACTCGCTGCACGGCCTCCCGCGCGGCGGCGAGGTCGGCGGCGGTGGCCACCGGGCGTACGCCGGCGGCGCGCAGGTCGCGCGGGTCGAAACCGGCGTGGTGGGCGCGCAGCACGCCCAGTTCCTCGTCCCGGCTGGGCACCGGCACGGTGAGCTTGAGCAGGAACCGGTCCAGCTGGGCCTCGGGCAGCGGGTAGGTGCCCTCGTACTCGATCGGGTTCTGGGTGGCCGCGACGATGAACGGGTCGGGCAGGGGCCGCCGTTCGCCCTCGACGGAGACCTGCCGCTCCTCCATCACCTCGAGCAGCGCCGACTGGGTCTTCGGCGGGGTCCGATTGATCTCGTCGGCGAGCAGCAGGTTGGTGAAGACCGGCCCCTCCCGGAAGGTGAACGCGGCGGTGTGCGGGTCGTAGATCAGGGAGCCGGTGACGTCGCCGGGCATCAGGTCGGGAGTGAACTGCACCCGCTTGGACTCGAGGTCCAGGGCGGCGGCCAGGGTCCGGATCAGCAGCGTCTTGGCCACCCCGGGTACGCCCTCGAGCAGCACGTGGCCGCGGCAGAGCAGGGCGATCACCAGCCCGCTGACCACGGCGTCCTGCCCCACGACGGCCTTGGCCACCTCCGCCCGCAGCCGGTGCAGGGCGGCCCGGGCGTCGTGCTGGTCGACGGCCGGTGCGGCGGCGGTAACGGGTCCGGTCACCGGGGATCTCCTTCGGTCGGATGGTCGGGGGACGCGGTGACCGTACGGGTCAGCCGGTCGAGTGCGCGGGCGAGTTCCAGCAGGTCCCGGTCGGTGGCCGGCGCGTCGCCGTACAGCAGCGCCTCGGCCCGGTCGGGGGCGATGTCGGCGCGGCGGGCGACCCGGGCGGCCACCTCGGCCGGCGGGGTGGTGAGCGGCAGGTTCAGCCGGGGCAGCAGCCGGTCCAGCGCGGCGGCCCGCAGGGTCTCGGCC
>JBARAE010000580.1:0-2414 GCA_049791715.1 Micromonospora sp. | reverse complement strand
CGTTGCGGGCCGCCTTGATCGATGTAAAGAGAGTTCTCCCACTCAGCCGGCAGCCGGCTGTCGTACTCCGCTTGATGCGTTACGTCGTGGCTTCACTTGATGAGTGACACTCCGCCTAGTGTTGGTGGAGCTCGCTTCACGTCATGTTGCCGAGCCGGTCTAGTGTCCTCGCATGGGGAACCAGCCCGCGAAGGTCACGTTCGACTTTGAGCAGTACGCGCGTCGGGTGAGCGAAGGGCCTTGCTTCGTCTGCGCGTTCGTAGCCGGCGACCCCGACTACCGGCACCATCTCGTCTACGAGAACGACGACACCGTCGCCTTCCTCTCCCGCGACCCGACGCTGCTCGGTTACTGCCTCGTTGCGCCGAAGCGTCACCTGGAAAGCTGGGTGCACGACATGGAGCAGCGTGAGTTCCTCCGCTTCCAAGGCATCGTGCACACGGTCGCGTGTGCCATCGCGGCGACGCTGCCCACCGAGCGGATGTACTCGATGAGCCTTGGCAGCCAGCAGGGCAACGCCCACCTTCACTGGCACCTCGCACCGCTGCCCCCAGGGGTACCCTACAACGAGCAGCAGTTCCACGCGGTGATGGCTGAGAACGGCGTCCTACGGGTCGACGACGACAGCCAGGCAGCCCTCGCCCGGGACATCCGCAGCCGCACCCAAGCCTGAACTCACAGGACGGATCGTGCGCACGGTGCCGTGATCGTCTAGCCGGAGGCGTAACGGATCAACTGAACGCAATCCGTAACGCATCAAGTGGAGCCCGACAAGCCGGCAGCCGGCCGTCTCCGAGCTGGAAAGATGACGGCATGGACCGCTTCGAGGGAGCACCGGCACGTCGCCCACCGGGCGACCCAGGAGCGCACGCAGCTCCGCGATGTCGTCGCTGCTCTGCCCGACGTCGATACCCGGTGCAGGGTCGTCCCTCAGCTCAAAGGCGGCCCTCAGGTCGACATTCCAGTAGAGGTCGACACCGACGCCCGACAGATCGATCTCCGCGCCGAACCGCTCCTCCACTGCGTCCAGCAGCATTCCGCACACCTGGCGAAGGTCCTGGACCCTCAGCACGTCCGTCACGTTCACCACCCTCTCGGCAGCGCCACACACACAACGACCGCAGTTGCTGTACTTAGCTGCTGTACAGGCAGCAAAAGGCCACCCCCAATGAATGGGAATGGCCTTTGACCTGCGTGGGCGATACTGGGATCGAACCAGTGACCTCTTCGGTGTGAACGTCGATCTCGCCTGTCGCCACTTCACAGCCGATACCACGTGATGTCGTCGCGTGCGCTCCAGCCGCCGCCGGAGGTCGCCCCCTGATGGATGACGGCAGACCTCTTGCTGACTTCTTGCCGACACAGCGACCGACAGGTCCGGCCGGGACCGGCTTAGGCAATGCTGCTGCCAGACGCTGGCACCCCGGTGGGGAACCAGGCTGCCCGGCGGATCACCGTCGGTGGCACAACACAGGCTTGTCGCGTGGCTCTTATCCAACGACCGCCAAGAAATCCGAGTAGAACAGGCCCAGGCCGACCGCCACGCAGACGCCGGCCACGATCCAGAACCGGACCACGATATTGACCTCGCTCCATCCGGCCAACTCGAAGTGGTGGTGCAACGGCACCATCCGGAAGACACGTCTTCCGGTGGTCCGGAACGAGACGATCTGGATCACCCAGGTCGCCGTGATGATGACGAAGAGCCCGCCGATCATGATCGAAAGCAGCGTCGTGCGGGTTGCCACCGCGAGCCCGCCGATCAGGGCGCCGAGCCCGAGCGAGCCCACGTCACCCATGAAGATCCGCGCCGGGGACGCGTTCCACCACAGGAAGCCCACGCAGGCGCCGGCCGCAGCCGCCGCGATCATGGCGATCTCCAGGGGATCCCGGACCTGGTAGCAGTAGTCGTTCACGCGGGCGTACGCGTCGTCGGCGCACCAGTGCCGGTACTGCCAGAAGCCGATCAGCGCGTACGCGCCGAGCACCAGGATCGACGCGCCGGTGGCCAGGCCGTCGAGGCCGTCGGTGAGGTTCACGCCGTTCGACATCGCCATGATCACGAAGACGATGACCATGATCGCGCCGACCCTGCCGACGTTCAGCCAGCTGATGTCGCGGATGAGCGAGATGTGCTCGCTGGCCACGGTCTGGCCGTTGGTGCTCGGCACGTAGAGCGCGGCGATGCCGAACCCGCCGCCGACGATCGCCTGGCCGAGCAGTTTGCCTTTGGCGGACAGTCCGTCGGAGTTGCGCCGGCGCACCTTGAGGAAGTCGTCGAAGAAGCCGACCGCGCCGCAGAAGACGAACAGCCCGAGCAGCACCAGGGCCGTCATGGTCGGCCCCTCCTGCGCGATCTGCCGCTCGGGCAGGGTGGTCAGGGCGATGTGCCCGGCGACGTAGGCGAAGACGGT
>JBARAE010000579.1:0-1586 GCA_049791715.1 Micromonospora sp. | reverse complement strand
GGCTCAGGCTGGTGCCCTGCCCGGACGCCGGCGACGGCCCGTACGCGGCGTCCCCGACCAGGCCGACCCGCCCGGTCGACCAGCGGTCCATCCGGACCTGGCTCATCGAGTCGAAGTAGAAGTCCGGCGCGTCCCGCATCGCGTCGAGCAGCTCCGGCACCCGCCAGCCCACCCCGGCGAACGCCGCCGCGAGCAGCGCCTGCTGCCCGGCGACGTCCCGGTGGTCGTGGCCACCCCCGGGTGAGGGAAAGAGGAAGAGCGCCCTGGCGTCCGGGGCCCCGGCCGTCCGGTACACGCCGACGGTGCGTCCCGGGGCCGGGTGCATCAGCTCGGTCCGGTCCTCGCCGAACTCCGCCGGCACGCTGAAGATCGAGATGTGGTGGCCGAGCGGACGCAGGTACGCCGACTCGGGGCCGAACGCCAGCCGGCGTACCGTCGAGTGCAGCCCGTCCGCGCCGATGACCAGGTCGAACGTCCGGGCCCGGCCTCGCTCGAAGCGCACCTCCACCCCGTCGGCCGTGGGCGTCATCGCGGCGATGGAGTCGCCGAAGAGGTACTCCACGTCGCGGGTGGCGCCGGCGAGCAGGCGAGCCAGGTCACCGCGCATGATCTCGGCGTCGTCGCCCTCCCGGCCACCGAAGAGCTGCGCGTCCATGGTGGCGAGCTGGCCGCCGGACGAGTTCACGAAACGGGCCAGCCGCATCCCGGTGTCCCGCCGCCGTACCTCCTCCCGCAGGCCCATCCGGTCGACCACGTCCAGCGCCGCACCGCGGATGTCCACCTTGTAGCCCCCCTCGCGGAGCGCGGGGGCGCGTTCGACCACGGTCGGCCGGAAGCCGTAGCGGCGCAGCCACCAGGCCAGGGCAGGGCCGGCGACGCTCGCGCCGGAGATCAGGACGGTCCTCATGCCAGCGACTGTACAAACGTTTCAGACATTTGTGCAAGACGTTTGTGCCGGGGCTCGGCTAGGGTGCCACCATGGGGAATCGGGAAGACCTGCTTGCCGGCGCCACGCGCTGCCTGATGGAGAAGGGGTACTCGGGCACCACCGCCCGGGACATCACCGCCGCCTCCGGCACCAGCCTCGCCGCCATCGGCTACCACTTCCGCACCACGAAGGGTCTGCTCCAGCAGGCGCTCATCGACGCGATGGCGGAGTGGGGCGAGGAGCTGCACCGCGCCCTGACGGTGGACGCCGGACCGGACGCCACCCCGGAGCAGCGGTTCGAGGCGGCGTGGACGCGGGTCATCGAGTCCTTCGCCCGGCTGCGCCCGCTCTGGGCCATCCAGTTCGAGCTGATCGCCCAGATGGACCGCACCCCGGAGCTGCGGGAGGCGTTCGCCACCGCGAACGAGCAGGCCCGGTTGGGGCTGGCCGAGATCTTCCACCAGCTCGATCCGACCATCGACCGGGCGCAGGCGCTGCGGCTCGGCTCCTTCCACCAGGCGTTGCTCGGCGGCGTCGCGGCCCAGTGGCTGGTCGACCCGGAAACCGCCCCGTCCGCGCGGGACCTGACCCGGGCGCTCCGCACGGTCAGCGCGGAGTTCGCCAGCGAGCGGTCGTGAACCGTCCCGACCTGGGACGG
>JBARAE010000578.1:0-8964 GCA_049791715.1 Micromonospora sp. | reverse complement strand
TCGGCGAGGATCGCGTCGGCCAGGGCCGCCCAGCGCCCGGCCAGCCCGCTCGAGGCCACCCGGGCCCCGGCCCGCAGCCCGGCCACACACATCAGCTTCGAGTGGGTCCACTGCCGCCGGGGCAGTTCCCAGATGCCCGAGTCGGGCTGGCGCCAGCGCTCGCCGATCACCCGCGCCGTGAGTTCCAGCGCCCGCCGAGAATCGTCGTCCAGCCGGTCGTGCCGCCCGGCGATCGCCAGCAGCAGCAGGATCTCGCCGAAGACGTCCAGCTGGAACTGCCCGCCGACCCAGTTGCCGATGCGTACGGGTGCGCCCGGATAGCCGGACAGGAAAGGAAGCTCCTCCTGACCTGGTACGGCCCGGCCGTCGACGGTGTAGGCGGGGGAGAGCCGGTCCCCGTCGGCCAGCACCCGCTCGGTGACGAACGCCACCGCGTCGTCGAGCAGGTCGTACCGGCCGATCAGCGCCGACGCCCGGCCGGCGAAGGACTGGTCCCGGAGCCAGGCGTAGCGGTAGTCGTAGTTGCGCCCGGCCAGTGCCCGCTCCGGCAGCGCCGTGGTCGTCGCCGCCACCATCCCGCCGCCGGGCCGGGTCAGGCCGCGCAGCACGGCGTACGCGAAGACGGCATCCCGCTGCGCGGGGCCGCCGACGAGCCCCGGCACCGCCTGCCGCCACGCGTGTTCGGTCGTCCGCCACAGCTCGGCGGGTTCGGGCGGCGGCGCCTCGTCGAGCGGGCAGGTGGCGATCTCCAGCACCATGTCGTGGCGTCCGCCGGCCGGTATGGCCAGCCGGCCGCAGAGCGGGCCCTCGCCGGTCGGCTCCAGCAGCTCCCCGCCGGTGTGGCGCAGGTACAGGTTGCCCGACCGGGCCAGCCAGCGGGAACCCTCCCGCCGCACGTCGCGCACCGACTCCCGGCCGAAGTCGGCCCGGGGATCGAGCCGGACATGGACGTCCGCGTCCCGGTCCACCGCGTGGACCTGGCGTAGCAGCACCGCCCGGTGCTCCTCGCCGGGAAAGAGCAACGCCTCCCGGGACTCGATGATCCCGTCGGTGGTCACCCACCGGCTCACCCAGATCAGCGAGGCGGCCTCGTAGTGCCCGCCCCAGACGAATTGCGGATTCGCCGGGGTGACCAGGTAGTCGCCCCGGCCGCCGATGAGCCGGCTGAAGACGGGAGGGTCGGCCCAGCCCGAGGCGCACAGCCAGCTCACGTTTCCGTCCGGGCCGACGAGTGCGCCACGACGGCCGTCGGCGAGCAGCGCGTACTCGCGCAGGACATGGGGCCCGTGGCCGTCCGTGCTCGTCTGCCGGACCGGTTCGTCGTCTCGGCCCACCGGCCACACCTCCCATAAGCGTCGCAGCGCGCTACCCGCCCCCGGCCCTCGTACACCTCTTGGCCACCGCCCGGAGTAGCCGGCCGGGCACGGGGTAGCCGTGGAGGGAAGAGGGACCAGGAGGAGAGAGACATGCGCCGGAACGGGCAGCAGGCACGGGTAGCGGTGATCACGGGGGCCAGCGCCGGGGTGGGAAGGGCCACCGCCCGGCTGCTCGCCCGACGGGGCCTCGCCATCGCACTGTTGGCGAGGGGACGCACCGGGCTGGACGCCGCCGCCGAGGAGGTACGCGCAGCGGGCAGCCGGGCCCTGCCGATCGAGGTGGACATGGCCGAGTACGACCAGGTGGTGGCGGCCGGCCGGCGTGTCGAGGCCGAGCTCGGCCCGATCGACCTGTGGATCAATGACGCCTTCAGCTCGATCTTCGCGCCCTTCCAGGAGACCGGGCCGGAGGAGTTCCGGCGGGCCATGGAGGTGACCTACCTCGGCTACGTCCACGGCACCCGGGTCGCGCTGTCCTCCATGACGCCGCGGGATCAGGGGACGATCGTGCAGGTCGGGTCGGCGCTGGCCTACCGGGGCATTCCGTTGCAGGCCGCCTACTGCGCCGCCAAGCACGCCATCGTCGGCTTCACCGAGTCGCTGCGCTGCGAGCTGCTGCACGACCGGAGCAACGTCAAGGTCACGATGGTTCACCTGCCCGCGCTCAACACGCCGCAGTTCGACTGGCTGCGGTCCCGGCTGCCGCGTCACGCCCAGCCGGTGCCGCCGATCTACGAGCCGGAGGTGGCGGCCCGGGCCATCGTGGCCGCCGCAGACCGGCCGGGCCGGCGGGAGTACTGGGTGGGTGCCTCCACCGCCCTGACCATCCTGGGCAACCGGATCGTGCCGGGGCTGCTCGACCGGTACCTGGCCCGGACGGGGTACAAGTCACAGCAGACCGACGAGCCGACCGACCCGCACCGGCCGGGGAACCTGTGGCAGCCGGCGGACGGGCCGGACGGCCACGACTACGGGGCCCGGGGCAGCTTCACCGGCCGCTCGCACAGCCACAGCGCACAGGCGTGGTTGTCCCGGCACCGCCTGGTCACCGCCGCGGGCCTGACCGTGGCGGCCGGCGCGATCGGCACCCTGGTCGCTGCCCGCGACTGATCGTCCGGTCAGCCGGTCGTGCCCGGGCCGCCGACCTCGCCCCGGCGGTTGAACCGGTCCGGCAGGTCCGAGACCGGCGGCGGGAGGACGCCGCGGTCGGGCGCGGCATACATCCGCCGCACCGCGAGCCGGATCGCCGCAGCCCGCAGCCGGGGACGACCGGCGTGCAGCAGCGCGGCCCTCGCCGCGTTGGCTCCCGGCCCGCCGTGCACCCCACCACCCGGGTGGGCCCCCGCGCTGCCCAGGTACAGGCCGCGCACCGGCGTCTCGGCCCGGCCGAGGCCGGGCACCGGCCGGAAGACGAGTTCCTGGTACATCTTCGTGGTGCCGCCGTTGATGGCGCCACCGACCAGGTTGGCGTCGGCGTCGGCGAGGTCGACCGGTGCCTGCACCACACGGGCGGTGACCAGGTCGCGGAATCCGGGCGCGTGCCGTTCCAGCAGCCCCTCGACGGCCTCGACCTGGCGCTGCACCTCGGCCGGGTCACCGCCCACCTCGCGCGGCAGGTGGGTGTACGCCCAGACCACCTCCGTCCCGGCGGGCGACCGGGTGGGGTCCGTGGTGGACATCTGCCCGAGCAGTACGAACGGTTGACGCGGACGGCGGCCGGTGGCCAGATCCGCGGCGTAGCCGGTGAGGCCGTTCAGATCGCCGCCGAGGTGAACGGTTCCGGCTCCGGCGACCTCGCGGGCCGTCCACGGGATCGGCCCGGACAGCGCCCAGTTGAGCTTGAGCGTGGCGGGGTCCCAGTCGAATCGCCGCAGGTCGGCGATGAACCGGTCGGGCAGCCGTTCCCGACCGACCAGGTCCAGGTAGAGGGTGGGTACATCGATGTCGGCGATCACCGCCCGGCGGGCGAGGACCCGGCCGGAGCTCGTCTGCACGCCCCGGGCTCTCCCGCCGACCACCATGATCCGCTCGACCCGCTCCCCGCAGCGCAGCTCGCCGCCCGCCGCCCGGAGCCGGCGGACCAGCGCCTCGATCAACATCCCCGAGCCGCCCCGCGGTACCGGGAACCCGACGCGTTGCCCGACCATGGTCATCAGCCACCCGAACAGCCCGCTGCCGGGCTCCTCCGGTGACATGTCGGAGTGCAGCGCGGTGCCGGCCAACAGGAGCTGGGCGCCCTCGCCCCGGAACTGTTCCCGACCGAGGCGACGGACCGGCAGGGTCGCGAAGCGCGCGAACCGGATCGCCTCGGCCGGGCCGAGCCGCGCCAGCAGCCGGGTGCCCGCCCGTACCGGGGGGAAGGGGCTGAACATGGCATCGAGGACCGCGTCGCCGTGCCGGTCCCAGCGCTGCACCAGCGCCCGCCACGCCGCACCGTCGCCGGGCGCGAACCGTTCCACCGAGACGGCCGTCTCAGCCAGGTCCCGGGACAGCACGACGGCCCGGTCGTCGGGCAGCAGGTGCGCCAGCGGGGCCGGGGCGTGGCTCCATTCGAGGCCGTGCTCCTCCAGCCGCAGGGCGCGCAGCACCGGGGACGCCGCGCCGAGCGGGTAGAAGGCGCTGAACAGGTCGCTGATGAAGCCGGGCCCGAGCACCTCGGCCGACCGGACCGCCCCGCCGGGGACGTCGTCGGCCTCCAGCACCAGCACGCTCCAGCCGGCGTCGGCCAGCAGATTGGCCGTCACCAGCCCGTTGTGCCCGGCGCCCACGACGATCGCGTCGTAACCCGGCCCGTTCACGGTCGTCCGAAGAAGAGGTTGGCCGACATGGCGCGTGGGTTCCCCCGATCGTCCGGGCGAAACGGAGCCCGCTCGCGGATCGGCCCTAACGGCCCGGAACGTGACCAGCCGCCGAAGTCCTGACCGCCAGGTCGGTGACGGGGCAGGTCACTTGTGGGTCGTTGGCTCCGATTCTGCCCATCAGGCCTCGCGGGCTTGGTTACGTTGAGCCGTACCGACCCGGCATCGGAGGTGGAGATGGGGCTGCGTCAGACGTTCCTGCCCTGGCCGGTGTTCCGGCAGGTTCAGTCCCTGCTTGCGCCGGGAGATCGTCTTGCCCGAGGCGCGGCGGCCCGGTCGAGGCAGACCGACGAGCTGGCGGCGCGCACCGCCGTCGCCGACCGGATCGTCGGCAGCGTCTGCCCCTACTGTGCCGTGGGCTGCGCGCAGTTGGTGTACGTGAAGAACGAGCAGGTGGTCCAGATCGAAGGGGACCCCGCCTCGCCGGTGAGCCGGGGTCGACTCTGCCCGAAGGGTGCGGCGACCAAGCAACTGGTCACCAACCCGCTGCGCGAGACGCGGGTGCGCTACCGCCGGCCGTACGCGACCGAGTGGGAGGACCTGGACCTCGACACGGCGATGGACATGATCGCCGACCGGGTCATCGAGACCCGCAAGCGGACCTGGACCGACCGCGACGACCAGGGTCGGCGGCTGCGCCGCACGATGGGCATCGCGGCACTCGGCGGCGCCACCCTGGACAACGAGGAGAACTACCTGATCAAAAAGCTCGGCACCGCCCTGGGCGCCGTGCAGATCGAGAATCAGGCCCGCATTTGACACTCCTCCACCGTTCCCGGTCTGGGAACCTCGTTCGGTCGCGGCGGAGCCACCACCTTTCAGCAGGACCTGCAGAACTCCGACTGCATCGTCCTGCAGGGCTCCAACATGGCCGAGTGCCACCCGGTCGGCTTCCAGTGGGTCATGGAGGCGAAGGCGCGGGGCGCCACGCTGGTGCACGTCGACCCGCGGCTGACCCGGACCGGCGCGCTGGCCGACCTGCACGTGCCGCTCCGGGCCGGCACCGACATCGCACTGCTCGGCGGGCTGATCAACTATGTGCTGGGCAACGGCCTCGAGTTCCGTGAGTACGTCGTCAACTACACCAACGCCGCGACGATCGTCAACGAGGAGTTCAAGGACACCGAGGACCTGGACGGCGTCTTCTCCGGCTGGCGGGACGACACCTCCAGCTACAGCACCGACAGCTGGCAGTACGAGGGCGTCCGGGTGGCCAGCGCCGCCGGCAAGCGGCAGCAGGGCGCGAAGGGCACCTGGGAAGCGCAGCAGCGAGAGGCCGGGCGCCAGCGGTCGCACGAACGGCACCTGACCGAACGCGGCCACGAGCACGGCAGCCACGGCGCATCGCTACAGGACCTGCACAATCTCCGCCGGGACGAGACCCTGCAGCACCCGCGCTGCATCTTTCAGCTGCTGAAGCGGCACTACAGCCGCTACACCCCGCAGATGGTGGCGAAGATCTGCGGCATCCCGGAGGAACTCTTCCTGCAACTCGCCCGGACGGTGACCGAGAACTCCAACCGGGACCGGACCACCGCCTGGGCGTACGCCGTGGGGTGGACGCAGCACACGGTCGGCGTGCAGTACATCCGCGCCGCCTCGGTGCTGCAACTGCTGCTGGGCAACATCGGGCGGCCCGGCGGGGGAATTCTCGCTCTGCGCGGGCACGCCAGCATCCAGGGCAGCACCGACATCCCGACGCTGTACAACCTGCTCCCCGGCTACCTGCCGATGCCGCACCCCGACACCCACAGCAGCCTGGACGAGTACGTCGCCGACGACTCCTCCGACACCGGCTACTGGGGCAACATGCGTGCCTACGCGGTCAGCCTGCTCAAGGCGTACTGGGGGGACGCCGCCCGGGCCGACAACGACTTCTGCTTCGACTACCTGCCCCGCATCACCGGTGACCACAGCACCTACAAGACGGTCCAGGCCCAGCTCGACGGCACCTGCAAGGGCTACTTCCTCAACGGGCAGAACCCGGCGGTCGGGTCGGCCAACGCCAGGGCCCAGCGCCTGGGCATGGCGAACCTCGACTGGCTGGTCGTCCGGGACTTCTCGCTGATCGAGAGCGCCACCTGGTGGAAGGACGGCCCGGAGATCGAATCCGGCGAACTGCGAACGCAGGACATCGGCACCGAGGTGTTCTTCGTGCCCGCCGCCGCGCACACGGAGAAGGACGGCAGCTTCACCAACACGCAGCGGATGCTGCAGTGGCACCACAAGGCGGTGGAACCGCCCGCCGACGCCCGCAGCGACCTCTGGTTCTGGTACCACCTGGGCCGGCGGATCCGGGCGAAGCTGGCCGGCTCGACCGCCGACCGGGACCGGCCGATCCTCGACCTGAACTGGCACTACTCCACGTCCGGCCCGCAGCAGGAGCCCAGCGCGGAGGAGGTGCTGCAGGAGATCAACGGCTGGCGGGCGGACGGTTCCCGCCTGTCGTCGTACGAGGAACTGAAGGACGACGGCTCCACCACCTGCGGCTGCTGGATCTACTGCGGTTCCTACGCCGAGGGGGTGAACCAGACCGCGCGCCGGAAACCGCACACCGAGCAGAGCTGGGTGGCGCCCGAGTGGGGCTGGGCCTGGCCGGCGAACCGCCGCCTCCTCTACAACCGCGCCTCGGCCGATCCGGAGGGCAGGCCGTGGAGCGAGCGCAAGGCGTACGTCTGGTGGGACGCCGACAAGGGGAAGTGGACCGGGCACGACGTGCCGGACTTCCAGCCGACGAAGCGCCCGGACTACCGGCCGCCGGAGGGAGCGCAGCGCCAGGATGCGTTGTCCGGCGTCGACCCGTTCATCATGCAGGCCGACGGCAAGGGTTGGCTCTACGTGCCGTCCGGGCTGACCGACGGCCCGATGCCGACGCACTACGAGCCGCAGGAGTCGCCGGTACCCAACCTGCTCTACGGGCAGCAGAAGAACCCGGCACGGGAGATGAGCCGGCGGCGCGACGTGGACCCGTACCAGCCGAGCGGCGACGACCCGGGCAGCGAGCTGTTCCCGTACGTGCTGACCACGTACCGGCTCACCGAGCACCACACGGCCGGCGGGATGAGCCGGTG
This sequence comes from Micromonospora sp., assembly GCA_049791715.1. Classification (GTDB taxonomy): domain Bacteria; phylum Actinomycetota; class Actinomycetes; order Mycobacteriales; family Micromonosporaceae; genus Micromonospora. The sequence goes on along the minus strand of JBARAE010000578.1, from coordinate 1,659 downwards.
GCTGCCGTACCTGTCCGAGCTGCAGCCGGAGATGTTCTGCGAGGTGTCGCCCGAACTGGCGGCCGAGGTGGGGCTGAGCCATCTCGGCTGGGCGACGGTCGTCACCGCGCGCAACGCCATCGAGGCCCGGGTCCTGGTCACCGACCGGATGCTCCCGGTACGCGTGCACGACCGCGTCGTCCACCAGATCGGGTTGCCGTACCACTGGGGTGGCAACGGCATCACCACCGGCGACTCGGCCAACGAGCTCACCCACATGGCGCTCGACCCTGATGTGCACATCCAGGAGGCCAAGGCGGGAGCCTGCGACATCCGGCCCGGCCGCCGGCCGCACGGCCCGGACCGACGCCGCCTGGTCGAGGATTACCTGCGGCGTGCCGGCATCACCGCCCGGACCGGCACCGCCCACCGCACGACGGACGGACACGGAGAACCCGCATGACCGAGAACCTGCTGGAGGGTACGAAGGATCCGGCGCCGGACTCCGGCTATCCGCAGCCGGCACCTCGGATGGGGTTCTTCACCGACACCTCCGTGTGCATCGGCTGCAAGGCGTGCGAAGTCGCCTGCAAGGAGTGGAACCTGGTCCCGGACGACGGGTTCTCCCTGCTCGGGATGTCCTACGACAACACCGGGATGCTCGGCGCGGACACCTGGCGGCACGTCGCGTTCATCGAGCAGGACCGGCCGCTCGGCCGGCAGAACAATGCGGTCGCCCTCATGCCGACCGGACCGTCCGCGACGGGCCGCACCGCCCAGGTGGTCGCCACCGGGCTGGGTGCGGAGCACGGTGCCCGACTCGGGACGGAGACCGGAGCGGTGCAGCTCGGGCCCCTGCCCGACGGAAAGGTGTCCGGCCCGGTGACCGCCGACGGGCGCACCGAGTTGCGCTGGCTGATGGCCAGCGACGTGTGCAAGCACTGCACCCACGCCGCCTGCCTCGACGTCTGCCCCACCGGCAGCCTCTTCCGGACGGAGTTCGGCACGGTGGTGGTGCAGGAGGACATCTGCAACGGCTGCGGGTACTGCGTGCCGGCCTGCCCGTACGGGGTGATCGACCAGCGCAAGGACGACGGGCGGGTGTGGAAGTGCACGCTCTGCTACGACCGGCTGACCGACGGGCAGACGCCCGCGTGCGCCAAGGCGTGCCCCACCGAGTCCATCCAGTACGGCCCGTTGGACGAACTGCGCGAGCGCGCCGCGCACCGGGTCGAGCAGCTGCACGACGCCGGTGTGCCCGAGGCACGCCTGTACGGGGCCGACCCGGACGACGGCGTCGGCGGCGCGGGGGCGTTCTTCCTGCTGCTCGACGAGCCGGAGGTGTACGGCTTCCCACCCGACCCGGTCGTCACCACACGTGACCTACCGGCGATGTGGCGGCACACCGTCATCGCGGCGGTCGGGGTGGCGGCGGCGGTGCTCGCAGCGTTCGCGGGAGCCCGCCGGTGAGCGCCGCGCCGGAAGCCGGCAGTGAGGTGCGCCGGGACGGCCTGCACAACGTCGCGCCGGGCCGGGAGGCCCGGATCGGTTCCCGGGGTGGCCGAGGGCCCGGGCGCGGTGGCGAAGTCGTGCCGCCCGCCGAGTTCCGGTCCTACTATGGCCGGGCGGTCATCAAGCCGCCGGTCTGGAAGGCGCACAACATCGCCGGGTACCTGTTCC
>JBARAE010000577.1:0-2196 GCA_049791715.1 Micromonospora sp. | reverse complement strand
CGAAGACCGACGAGGCGGTCGCGGCGTGGAAGTCCGCGCCGGAGTTGAACGCCTCGATCAGCGCGTCGTCGGACGACAGGTGCGCCATGATCCGCATTTCGATCTGGCTGTAGTCGGCGGTGAGCAGGCACTCGTAGCCCTCCCCCACCACGAAGGCGCGGCGGATGCGCCGACCCTCCTCGGTGCGGATGGGGATGTTCTGCAGGTTGGGCTCGGTCGAGGAGAGCCGGCCGGTCGCCGCCACCGTCTGGTTGAACGTGGTGTGGATCCGCCCGTCGTCGGAGACCGACTTGAGCAGTCCGTCCACCGTCGACTTGAGCCGCGCCACGTCGCGGTGGCGCAGCAGGTGCGCCAGGATCGGGTGCGGCTGCTGGGCGTAGAGCCACTGCAGGGCGTCCGCGTCGGTGGTGTAACCCGTCTTGATCTTCTTGGTCTTGGGCAGGCCCAGCTCGCCGAAGAGAATCTCCTGGAGCTGCTTGGGCGAGCCGAGGTTGAACTCCCGGCCGATCTCCGCGTACGCGGCCTGCGCGGCGGCCTTCACCTCGGCGGCGAAGTGCGCCTCCAGCTCCGAGAGGTAGTCGGTGTCCGCGGCGACGCCGGTGCGTTCCATGGTGGCGAGGACCCGCATCAGCGGCAGCTCCACCCCGGCCATCAGCCGCACCGACTGCTCCCCGTCGCGGGACAGCTCGGCGTCGATGGCGTCGGCCAGGTCGAGGGTGGCCCGCGCCTGGAGCATCAGGTTCTGCTCCGCCTCGCCGTCGTCACCCAGCCCTTCCAGGGTGAGCTGGCCGGTCTCCGGCGCGTCGACGCGCAGCTCCCGGTGCAGGTAGCGCAGCGCCAGGTCGGTGAGGTCGTAGGAGCGCTGGTCGGGACGGGCCAGGTAGGCGGCGATCTGGGTGTCCCGGGAGATGCCGGCCAGCTCCCAGCCGTGCGCGGCGAAGGCCAGCACCGCCGGCTTGCTGTCGTGCAGCACCTTCGGGCGCGTCCCGTCGGCCAGCCAGCTCGCCAGGGCGCCCTCGTCGGCCGCGTCCAGGGTCGCCGGGTCGAACCAGGCGGCCGCGCCGGCCCCGGTGGCCAGCGCCATGCCGGTCACCGAGGCGGTGTGCCGCCGATTGGGGCCGGTGTCGAGCTTCACGGCCACGCCCACCGGGGTGCCGGCCGGGGCGTGCGTCTCCAGCCAGCCGGCCAGCGCACCGGGCTCGGTGAGCACCTGGCCGGCCAGGTCGAAGCCCGCCTCCGCCTCCGGCTCGACCGCCTCCAGGTACTGGTAGAGCCGGTCCCGCAGGATCCGGAACTCCAGCGTGTCGAAGACCTGGTGCACCGCCTCCCGGTCCCAGCCGGCCCAGCGGGCGTCGTCGGGGCGCAGCGGCAGCTCCAGGTCGGAGACCAGGCAGTTGATGTCGTAGTTGCGGATCACGTCCGCCAGCCGCTCACGGAGGCTGTCGCCGGCCTTGCCCTTGATCTCGTCGGCGTGCGCGACCACACCCTCGACCCCGCCGTACAGGTTGATCCACTTGGCGGCGGTCTTCGGGCCGACGCCCGGGATGCCGGGCAGATTGTCGCTCGTCTCGCCGACCAGGGCGGCCAGGTCGCGGTACCGCTGGGGGCCGACGCCGTACTTCGCCTCGACCGCCGCCGGGTCCATCCGGGCCAGGTCGGAGACGCCCTTGCGGGGGTAGAGCACGGTGACGTCGTCGCCGACGAGCTGGAACGCGTCCCGGTCACCGCTGGTGATCAGCACCTGCATGCCCTGGTCGCGGGCCTGGCAGGCGAGGGTGGCGATGACGTCGTCCGCCTCGTAGCCCTCCATCTCCACCACCGGGATGCGCAGCGCCGCGAGCACCTCCTTGACCAGGCTGACCTGGCCCTTGAAGTCGGTCGGGGTCTCGCTGCGGCCGGCCTTGTACTCCGCGTACTTCTCGGTGCGGAAGGAGCGGCGGGAGACGTCGAAGGCGACCACGATGTGGGTCGGCTGCTCGTCGCGGAGCACGTTGATCAGCATTGAGGTGAAGCCGTAGACCGCGTTGGTCGGCTGGCCCGTCGTGGTGGAGAAGTTCTCCACCGGCAGGGCGAAGAAGGCCCGGTAAGCCAGGGAGTGTCCGTCGACGAGGAGCAGGCGCGGCGTCGTAGCTGTCACGGCAGCGACTCTAGTCCGCGGCTACGACACACCGGGAATCCGGCACGAGCCCCGGCGCG
>JBARAE010000576.1:0-3370 GCA_049791715.1 Micromonospora sp. | reverse complement strand
GCCTCGTTGAGCAGCGTGGCGACCGCCCGGGTGGTCTTCTTGGCCCGGTCCTCGAACGCGCCGGCGCAGCCGACCCAGAACAGGTACTCGAAGTCCTCGACCTCGCCGACCCGCGGCACCTCGAAGCCGAGGCCCTTGGTCCAGTCCTCGCGGGTGTTCTGCGGGGCGCCCCACGGGTTGCCCTTGTTCTCCAGGTTGCGCAGCATCACGCCGGCCTCGGACGGGAAGCTCGACTCGATCAGCACCTGGTAGCGACGCATGTCGACGATGTGGTCGACGTGCTCGATGTCGACCGGGCACTGCTCGACGCAGGCGCCGCACGTGGTGCAGGACCAGAGCACATCCGGGTCGATGACGCCGTTCTCCTCGGCGGTGCCGATCAGCGGCCGGTCGGCCTCGGCCAGGGCCAGCACGTCCATGTGGGCGAGCTGCGCTTCGGTGGCCTTCTCCTCGCCGGTCAGGTCCTTGCCGCCGCCGGCCAGCAGGTACGGCGCCTTGGCGTAGGCGTGGTCACGGAGGCTCAGCACGAGCAGCTTCGGTGAGAGCGGCTTGCCGGTGTTCCAGGCCGGGCACTGCGACTGGCAGCGGCCGCACTCGGTGCAGGTGCTGAAGTCCAGCAGGCCCTTCCAGCTGAACTGCTCGACCTGGGCGACGCCGAACTGGTCCTTCTCCGGGTCGGCCTCCTCGAAGTCGAGCGGCTTGCCGTCGCTCATCATCGGCCGGAGCGCGCCGAGGCCGGAGCCGGCGGGCTTGGCCGGCTCACGCTTGAAGAAGATGTTGAAGAACGCCAGGAAGCGGTGCCAGGCGACACCCATGGTGACGTTCAGCGAGATCACGATGAGCCAGGTCATCGAAATGATGATCTTGATGACGGCGGCGACGCTGACTCCGGCCTCCCAGGCCGGGAGCGCGTTGCCGATCGCGTGGCTGACCGGGGTCGCCCAGACCGGGTACTCGAAGTGGTCGGTGGCGACCTTGAAGCCGCGGATCAGGAAGCCGAAGATCAGGACCAGCAGCACGACCCACTCGACGAAGTAGCCCTGCCACATGGTCGAGCCGGTGAACCGGGAGCGGCCGCCCGGCCGGGTCGGCCGGTTGCGCAGCCGGATCGCCATCAGCACCAGAATGCCGACGAAGCCGAACACGCCGATCAGCTCGGTGGCCAGGCCGAAGATCGTCCAGTGCCCGATGACCGGCAGCCCGCCGCCCGGGGTGACCACCTCGAAGTACGCCTCGAGCACCAGCAGCGACAGCACGATGAACGCGACCATCACGAACCAGTGCGCCGCGCCCACCACGCTCCACTTGAGCATGCGGGTGTGACCGGCGGTCTCCACCAGCATCTTCTTCGTGCGGGCGCCCTTGTCGGTGAACCGCTCCGGCGCGGGTTGCCCCAGCCGGATGACTGCCACCATCTTCATGACCGCGCGCACCGCAAGCCACACCGCCACCGCGGTGATGGCGGCCGCGAGGATCGTGGTGACGATCTGGACGCTGCCCATCGAGTTGGCCTCCCGGTCTGCTGCCTGTCGAGCGGCTGGCGACCGGGACCGGCTCAGGGCGCGGTCGGCGCTCCGCCGCTACCGCAACCCCGACCCGACCGGTCGATGACCTCGCTCCGCTCGGTCATGCAGTGCAGCCTACGCGCAAGGTTACCCAGCAGTAACGTTAGTCATCTCGCATCCGGCCACGCCGCCCTGCGCACACCTTAGGTGGACCGGCGCTGATACGCCCGGACAGGGGCGCGTGGCGTGACCTTCATCCATCCCGCTACCACCGGAACCGCCCAACGGCGGCGACCCGGGCCGGGACAGGTCGACGGCCCGGCCCCATGCGGGGCCGGGCCGGAAGTCGAGCGGGTCAGCGCCAGCGGGAGAGCAGGATCAGCGAGGCGACCATCGCGCCGAAGCCCACCGCCAGGTTCCAGTAACCCCAGGACATGACCGGGTACGCCTGCTCGGAGAGGTAGTAGACGACCAGCCAGCCGATGCCGGCGACGATCAGCGCGACAGCGGTGATCGGCAGCCAGACCGGGCTAGGCTTGCGCGTCGCCGCCGTCGCCGTCGGACGCACGTCCGTCGGCGGGGTGTACACCTTCTTCTTGCGAACCTGAGACTTGGGCACGACGCTCTCCAGGGGTGACGACCTCGGCCGGCCTGACAACCGGGCGCGGGGGCGACGGTCCATGGCCAATAATGTTCGACAGCTAGCGTAGTCCCGACGGACCGACCCGGCCAGGAAAGGGTCAGGCCGGTGCACGGAGCGACCCAGAAGGGCGGGACTTTCGGGTCGGGCAGACCGGTCGCATCGGCGCGGACCGGCACGAGTCGACGGGGAAGGAACGCTCGGTGGAGTACACGTCCGGCGCCGCCTCCTGGCAGAAGGTCCTTCGACGGGCGGTCGTCGGCCTGCTGCCCCGGCGCCCACGGCAGCGACGGCCCGGCTGGTCGATCGGTGTGCCCCTGATCGCCGCCGCCGCGGGACTGCTCTTCACCACCAGCGCGACCACCGCCGGCGGCACGGCACTGCGCGAAGACCGCCGCCCCCAGCTCACCCAGCTGATCGAGGACCGGCGTGAGCAGGTCGCCGCGAGCGAACTCCGAGCCGCCCGGCTGCGTGCCGAGGTGGAGAGCCAGACCGCCGCCCTGGCCGACACGGACGGCCCGATCAAGGAACAGCAGGACCGGGCCGCCGGCAACCGCCAGGGCGCCGGATTCACCTCGCTCACCGGTACCGGGGTGACCATCGAGCTGAACGACGCCCCCCGACGCGCCGACCAGACCCTGCCCAAAGGTGCCAGCAACGATGATCTGGTCGTCCACCAGGGTGACGTCCAAGCGGTCGTGAACGCCCTCTGGGCGGGCGGAGCCGAGGCCATGTCAATCATGGATGTCCGCGTCCTCAGCACCAGCGCGGTACGCTGCGTCGGTAACACCCTGCTGCTGCACGGCCGGGTGTACTCCCCGCCGTTCAAGATCGTGGCAATTGGCGATCCCGCTGCCCTTCAGCAGGCCCTCGCCGCCTCCGAGGGAGTCCGGTTGTTCAAGGAAGCAGTCGATCACTACCAGCTCGGCTACTCCGAGACCGTCTCCACCGTCAACGTGCCGGCGTTCGAGGACTCCACCGCCCTCCGGTACGCGGAGGTGCCGCGGTGACGCCGGACGAGCGCGCTGCGGACCTGGACGGTCGCCACCGCGACCGCAGTGACGACCCCACCGCGATCATCCCGAAGGTCCACCGGCCGGCACCCGCCGAGAGCGGGCGGGACCTGCCTCGGCCGCAGTCCATCGCAGCCCGCGTCCCAGCGCCGTCGGCCGTCCCGGAGCCGACCCACCGCCCGGCGGCACCCGGTCCGGTTGTGGCCCCGGCC
>JBARAE010000575.1:0-2085 GCA_049791715.1 Micromonospora sp. | reverse complement strand
GTGCCGGGGCTGGGCCGGTCCACGGTCTCCCGCTGGGACATCGCCGGCGAGCACCTGGCCGAGCGGTACCAGCAGTCGGTGAGCACCAGCGCCACCGTCGGACCGACCGGGCTGGTGGCGAGGTGCTTGAGGACCGCGGTGTGCGCGACCAGATCCGCCCCGCTGACCACGACCGGGCCGGTGGCGGCCGCCGCCAGCACGGCCAGCTCGCCCAGATCGGTGGCGACGCGGACGTCCGTCACGCCCGCCCGGCGCCACCGTCCGGCCAGCCGGTCGACGAGGCTCTCCCCGGTACGGGTCCTCAGGCCCGCCGCATCCGCGGCGAGCACGATCGCGAGCGTCACCGCTGTGCCGCGCTGCCGTACGCGTGCAGCGCCTCGTCGATCGTCCCGTCGACGGTGAGCCGGCCGGCGTCGAGGTAGAGGCCCCGACGGCAGAACCGGGTGAGGTCCTTTTCGTTGTGTGACACCAGCACCAGCGTGCGCCCTTCCGCGAGAAGTCGCTCGATGGTCGCATAGCACTTCGCGCGGAACTCAGCGTCCCCGACCGCGGTCACCTCGTCCACCAGCAGGATGGGGTGGGGCAGGTGAGCGATGACGGCGAAGCCGAGCCGGACCTTCATGCCGGACGAGTAGTGCCGGACGGAGGTGTCGATGGAGCGTTCGATCTGCTCACCGGCGAACGAGACGATCTCGTCGAAGTGCCGGCGCAGGTACGCCGCGGAGAGCCCGTGCAGCCCCCCGACCAGGTAGAGGTTCTCCCGGCCGGTCAGGTCGTTGGAGAACCCGGCGGAGAGTTCCAGCAGCGGCGCCACGTCACCGTGCACCCGGATCCGGCCCTCGTCGGGGATCAGCACCCCGGCGATCAGGCGCAGCAGGGTGCTCTTCCCGGTGCCGTTGCGCCCCACCACACCGAGCGTCTCGCCGCGCTCGACCCGGAACGACACGTCCCGCAGCGGCCAGAACTGGCCGGCGTCCGCGTCCCGCCCGCCCCGCTGGATGAGCAGCTCCCGCAGCCGAAGCTGCCGGCGGCGGTTACGGACGAACCGGATGCCGAGCCCCTCCGCCTCGATGATCGCCGTCATTCACAGTTCCTTCAACACGGCGGGTTCCAGCCGGCGGAACGACCACCAGCCGACCGCCAGCACCAGCAGGCTGCCCAGCACGGTGGTGGCGAGCAGCCGGGCGTCGGGGAACTCGTCCGGGTACCAGATCGCGTGGTGCAACTGGAAGATGCCGACCAGCGGGTTCAGCTCGTAGGCGACCTTGATCCAGGTCGGCATCCCGGAGTCCCGGACCAGGCTCAGCGGATAGATGATCGGGGTGGCGTAGAAGAGCACCCGGATGATCAGCCGCATGAACCGCTCGATGTCGCGCATCAGCACGTTGAACGCCGACAGCAGCAGCGAGATCCCCACCAGCAGGACGAACTGCACCGTGACGGCGAGCGGCAGGGCGAGCAGCGTCCAGCCCGGGTGGACCTTGCCGCGCACGGTGTACACGACGGCGATGCCGATCAGAATCGGCAGGCCGGCGGCGTACTCGGCGAACCGGCCGGTGACCCGGCCGATCGGGAAGATCTGGCGGGGCATGTTCATGGTCGTGATCAGCCGGGCCTGGCCGGTCAACGCGTTCGTCGCCTCGTTGATCGCCGAACTGGCCCACATCCAGGCGAAGATGCCGGTGATCAGGAAGAGCGGGTACGACTCCGACGCGTCGCCCAGGTGCCGGCGGGTCGCGCCGGAGTAGAGCACCCCGAACACGAACCAGTAGATCGCGCCCATGCCGAGGGGTTCGATCAGCGACCAGAGGTAGCCCAGGACGGACTGCTGGTACTTGACCGCCAGGTCCCGCTTGACCAGGATCCGCAGCGAGTTGCGGGCCGACCAGAGCGCCCCGACGGCAGACGTCACGTGCCCTCCTCGCCGGCCGGGGCGCGGGAGCGTCACCCCGTTGGGCTCAGCACTCGATCACGTTGACCGCCAGGCCGCCCCGCGCCGTCTCCTTGTACTTGACCTTCATGTCGGCGCCCGTCTCCCGCATGGTCTTGATGACCTTGTCCAGCGAGACGGCGTGCACCCCGTCG
>JBARAE010000574.1:0-3636 GCA_049791715.1 Micromonospora sp. | reverse complement strand
GGCCGCCGGTGCGGCGACCGTCGCCGAGGCCGCCGGGCACGACGTCCACTTCGACCAGGTGAGCGTGCGGTACCGGGAGGGCGCGCCACCGGCCCTGGACCGGGTCAGCCTGGACCTGCCCGCCGGTCGTCGGGTCGCCGTCGTCGGGCCGAGCGGCGCCGGCAAGAGCACCCTCGCCGCCGTACTCACCGACGCCGTACGCCCCGACGCCGGCCGGGTCACCCTGGACGGGGCCGACCTGTCGGCGTACCCGGCCCAGGAGCTGCCCCGGGCGATCGGCGGGCTGCTCGCCGAGGCGTACGTCTTCCACGCCTCGGTCCGGGAGAACCTGCTGCTCGGCCGGCCCGGCGCGGACGAGGAGGAGCTGACCGCCGCGACCCGGGCGGCCGGCCTGCTGGATTGGGTACGCGCCCAGCCCCAGGGTTGGGACACCGTGGTCGGCGAGGAGGGCGGGCAGCTCTCCGGCGGGCAGCGGCAGCGCCTCGCGCTCGCCCGGGCGCTGCTCGCCGCCCCGCCGGTGCTGGTGCTGGACGAGCCCACCGAGGGGCTCGATCCGGCCGCCGCGGACGCGGTGCTCGCGTCGGCGCTGGCCGCCACGCCCGTGGGGCACTCGGTCCTGTTGATCAGCCACCGGCTCAGCGGACTGGCGGAGCTGGACGAGATCGTGGTGCTCGACGCCGGTCGGGTCGTGCAGCGCGGCCGGCACGCCGACCTGGTGGCCCGGCCCGGCTGGTACCGGGAGCAGTGGCTGCTCCAGGAGGCGGCGGAGCGCGGCTACCTGGCCCTGGCTCCCTGAGCGGTTTCCGGGATTTCCCCGGACGCGTGCCGTGGCCCAGGGGTGGCAGGGTGGTGCCATGCGGGGAGACGACGACGTGCTGGTGGAGGAGCGGCTGCGCGAGTTGGCCGACCACCTCCGCGGGCCGGCCCGGCTCAAGGCCGACCTGCTCACCGAGGCGCGGGACGCGTTGCGGGACGCCGCCGAGGCGTACCGGGACAGCGGCCTGCCGGCGGGCGAGGCCGAGCGGCGCGCGGTGGCCGAGTTCGGTACCACCGGGGAGTTGGCTCCGGGCTACCAGGCCGAACTGGCCGCGGGGGCGCTGCGCCGGTTGGCATTGCGCGCGCTGGCCGTGGCGCTGGCGCTGATGGCCGGCGGTGACCTCACCTGGCGCGGGTCGAGCTGGAGCGACGGTCCCCCGCCGCCGGAGGGCTTCCTACTGCTCCACGCGTCGCTGAACGGCATCTGGCTCACGGTGGCCGGTCTCGCGCTGGTCGGGCTGCTGGTCGGCGTCCTCGCCGCCCGGTACGGGTCACCCCACCTCTCCCGGATCGGCCGCGGGGTCGGCTTCGGCCTCACCGGCGCCCTGGCCCTGGGCGCGCTCGCCGGCAGCGCCCTCTTCGGCTGGTCCGTCGGGCTGTGGGAGGCGGCGCTGACCTGGCCGCCGATGATCGTCGGTCCGGTGCTGGTCGGCGTCGGCTGGGTCGCGCTCGGCCGGGCGGCCCGCTGCTGGATCGTGGCCACCCGCTGACGGGCGCGATGCCCGGGCCTGGGGCGGGCCGGCCCGGGGTCGGTCAGGCTGGTGCGGTGGGGGGCTGGTCGGCGCCGAGGAAACGGCCGACCGTCGCGCTGAACTCCCGCCAGCCGGCCCGCTCTCCGGCCAGTGCGCGGCCTCCGGCCTCGGTGAGCTCGTATGTCCGCCGCTCCCGGCCGTTGACGGTGCTCCACGAGCTGGCGACGTAGCCGGCCCGTTCCAGCCGACGCAACGCCGGATAGATGGTGCCGGTGGGGAGATCCAGCGTGCCGCCGCTGCGCGCCCGGAGCGCCTCGATGATCGCGTAACCGTGGAGCGCGCCCTGCTCGAGCACCGCCAGCAGCAGCGCGTCCAGATGTCCGTGCAGCGCCTGGGCCCTCATGTGTAGCAACGCTACTTGTCCGGACGTCGGGACGCCACCGGGGTGCGGTCCGTCCTCGGCGGGTCGCCCACTAGGGTATGTGCGCAGAGTCACTCGGCGGCCGGAGGCGTCGCCGCGTGGGCAACCCGCAAGCACACGGAGGTCAGCGTGGCCCGCCAGTCGCCCCAACGGCCGGACGCCGACGAGCCCGAGCTCGACGACACCACCCCCTCGGCCACAGAAGAGGAGCTCGACGTCGACCGCCCGGCGGCCGACCGCGCGCTCTGGGACGAGCTGCGGATCGACCCCGTGGAGATCGCCCTGCCCGCCGGCACCGGCTTCACCCTCCGGGCGTACCGGGCGGCACGCGAGCTGACCCCGACCGACGTCGCCGAGCGCGACCAGGACGACCCGTTCCTCGCCCGCCGTCAGGTCGTCGAGACCGAGGACGACGAGGAGATGGTGATCCTCGACGAAGAGTTCGCCGCCCTCTCCGCCGAGGACGAGGACGAGGAGCGGCCGGAGGGCCGCCGGCGCGGCACGGCCGAGGCGCTGGACGAGGACGCCGAGGTCGACGAGGACGAGGAGGACGAGGACGCGGGCGACGAGGAGGTTCCGGTCTTCCTCAGCCACCGCGGCAAGCTGCTCCTGTTCAAGACGCCGGAGTCGTTGGTCAGTTTCATCCGATCCGGTGCGCCCAACGACATGTCCCAACTGGACAGCTGGAATGAACTGTCCGAACGGGTGGAGCCGGCCGACATCGCCCCGCTGGAGGAGGACACCTACGAGCTCGACCTGGTGGTGGAAAACCTCCGCGGCGGGCACGACACGTGGGATCCCACGCTCCTGATCGAGGCCGGCGAGGTCGCTCGTGACCTTGCGTACGCGCTGCGCCTACCGGCGGTGCTGGACATGCTCTCGTCCGGCTCCAGCCTCGACGACCTGGACGAGGCGCTGCGAGCCACTGTCAACGGCGGAATCGGTGGATTCATGGGCCGTCGGCGCCTGAAGAAAATCGGGGCACAAACCGCGAGTTTGGGTTGGCGGACCATTGTCGGCAAGATCTCTGCTGTTGTGGACTGGCGCGACTGACCCGTAACGGGGAGCATCAGTCTCTGGCGGAGAAAGACCTGTGCCCGGGAGGAGGACGACGCCGTGGCGCTCGTGCGCGTGTACTGCGGTCTGGCCTCGGCGGATCCGGCCGACCGACCGGCTTCGGCCGGTTCGACGCTGACGTCCGCTGTGGTGGATGACGCAGGCCGTCTGCTGCATGTCTGCGAGATCGGCGACGACGCCGCTGGCTACGCCCAGCTGGTCGCGCTGCTCGTGGAGCGGTCGGGCGGGCCGAGCGGTGCGGCGATCGCCGCGGACAGCGACGACCACACGGTCACCTCGCTGCTCAGCGCCGCGGGACGTCCACTGGCGATCGCCGACGACGACTCGGTCGACGACTTCGCCGAGCGCTTCGCCGACGACGACTCGCTGGAGGAGATGCAGTCCCCGCCGGCCGAGCGCCGGGCGGTCGGACTGGCCCGGGCCCTCCAGGCCGGCGCACTCTCCGCGGTGACCCTGCCGGCCCCCCGCGACCTCGCCGGCTACAAGCAGGTCCTCGCCGCGCACGCCGCGCTCGCCAGCGGGCGGCACTCCGCCGCGGCGGCGCTGCGCGAGGTGCTCCGGGAGCTCTACCCGGCCGCGCTGCGGGCCTATCCCGACCCGGCGGAGCCGGTCTCGCTCGCGGTGCTCGAC
>JBARAE010000573.1:0-1812 GCA_049791715.1 Micromonospora sp. | reverse complement strand
GCCACCGCCATCTGGGGGTACGACCTGTTGGCCAAGAACACCGCGGCCGGTCCCGCCGTGATGGCCGCCTGCCGGGGGCTGGACGTGCTGCTCGGCGCCGGCGTGGTGGCCGGCACGGCGAACCTGCTCAACCTCCTCGACCTGCGTCCCGGCCGGGCGCTGAAGTCCGGGATGCTGCTCGGCGCGCCGCTGACCCGAGGCCCGTACGGCGGCATCGCCGCCGGCGCGGTCGGCGCCGCCGCCGGACTGATCCAGGAGGACCTCGACGAGCGGGTGATGCTCGGCGACAGCGGCGCCAACGCCCTCGGCGCGCTGCTCGGCGTGAGCCTGGCGGCCCGTACCGGCCCGGTCGGTCGGGCCGGGGTCCTCGCCGTGCTCGCCGCGCTCACCGCGGCCAGCGAGAAGGTCAGCTTCACGCAGGTCATCCAGCGGACCCCGGGGCTGCGGGAAATCGACGCGCTGGGCCGGCTCGCCGACTGACGTGAAGAACCCGGCACCCCTCGCCGGCGCCGGCCGCGTGGCCGGAGCGGCCACCCTCATCGCCGTACTCACCGTGCTCAGCCGGCTCGCCGGGTTCGGTCGTACCGCCGTCTTCACCTGGACGCTGGCCCCCAGCGACCTCGGCGGCGCGTACGTCGTGGCGAACAACCTGCCGAACTTCATCTTCGAGATCGTGGCCGGCGGGGCGCTGGCCAGCCTCGTCGTACCGCTGCTCGCCGGGGCGGCGGAGGCCGGTGACCGGCGCGCGGTGGCGGCCACCACGGGCGCGCTGCTGACCTGGACGCTGGCCCTGCTGGTGCCGCTGGCGCTGCTGGTGGCGCTGCTCGCCGACCCGCTGATCGGGCTGCTCGGCGACGGGCTCAGCCTCGCCCAGCAGCAGGCCGGCGCCCGGATGCTGCGGGTGTTCGCGCCGCAGTTGCCGCTCTACGGCGTCGGCATCGTGCTCACCGGGGTGCTCCAGGCGCACCGGCGGTTCGCCTGGCCGGTCATCGCGCCGCTGCTCTCCAGCGTGACCGTCATCGCGGTGTACCTCGCCTTCACCGCGGTGGAGGGCCGGCTGGCCGGCGTGGGGGAGGTGAGCCGCGGCGGTGAGCTGCTGCTGTCCGGCGGGACCACGCTCGGGGTGGTGGTGCTCTCCCTGTCGCTGCTCATCCCGCTGCGTCGGCTGGGGCTGCCGCTGCGGCCCGGTTTCGGCTTCCCCGCCGACGTCCGCGCCCGGGTCGGCGCACTCGCCGTCGCCGGGCTGGTCACCGTCACCGCACAGCAGGTCGCGCTGATCGTCAGCCTCAACCAGGTCACCTACGGCGCGACGTCGAATCCCGGCGTCTACAACCTCGCCCAGACCATCTACTTCCTGCCGTGGGCGGTGCTGGCCGTACCGCTGGCCGTGGCCGCGTACCCCACCCTCGCGGCCGCCCGCGCGGCCGGTGACGAGCGGGCCTACCGAAAGACCCTCGCGCCGACGGTCCGCGGCGTCGTGCTGTTCAGCCTGCTGGGCGCCGCCGCGCTGGTCGGCACCGCCGTCCCCGTCGGGTACTTCTTCTTCGAACCCGCCGTCGCCGGCACGGCTGCCGCCGCCATCGCCGGGTTCGCCCCCGGCCTGCTCGGCTACGGCCTCTTCGCCGTCCTTACCCGGGCGCTCTACGCCCGCGGGGAGACCCGGGCCGCAACCCTCGCCACGGCGGTGGGCTGGCTCACCGTGCCCGCCCTGGCGCTGCTGCTCGGGCACCTGCTGCCGCTGGCCGACCGGGTGCCGGCGATCACCCTCGCCACCTCCGGCGGCATGCTGGTCCTCGGCGCCCTGCTGATCGT
>JBARAE010000572.1:0-3593 GCA_049791715.1 Micromonospora sp. | reverse complement strand
GTCCCGGCCCACGGCGGGCCGCGGCGGTAAACCGGCGCGGGCCCGGCGTGAGGCACCGACGGCGCGACGACGCGCCCCCGACGATGCGAGTTGAAGGATGACTGACACCAACGACCGGTCCCCCTCGGTCTTCGTCCACCCGACGGCCGACGTGGAGGAGGGCGCCAAGGTCGGCGACGGCACCAAGGTCTGGCACCTGGCCCACATCCGCTCGACCGCGCAGGTCGGCGCCGGCTGCGTCATCGGGCGCAACGTGTACGTCGACGCCGGCGTCACGGTCGGCGACCTGGTGAAGATCCAGAACAACGTCTCCGTCTACCAGGGCGTGACGATCGAGGACGAGGTCTTCGTCGGCCCCTGCGCGGTCTTCACCAACGACTTCCGCCCCCGCGCCCAGAACCCGGACTGGACGATCACCCCGACCCTGGTGCGCCGGGGCGCCTCGATCGGCGCCAACGCGACCCTGGTCTGCGGCATCGAGGTCGGCGAGTACGCGATGATCGCCGCCGGCTCGGTGGTGACGAAGGACGTCAAGCCGTACCAGCTGGTCGCCGGCAACCCGGCCCGGCCGAAGGGCTGGGTCGACGAGAAGGGCGAGGTCATCTCCCGCGACGTCGACAACCCGCCGCAGCGGGGCTGAACGTGCCGAGGGCGACGCTGGACGGCCGCCCGCCGTGCACCGTCGCCCTCCGTCGTTGCGGTGGTCAGCCGCAGAGCCGGCCGATCTCCTCGCGGAACCGGTCCATCGGGTTCACCCCGGCCGGACCGAGCAGGTACTCCTTCAGCTCCCGCCGCGCCTCGATCATCGGGTCGTCCCCGGCCCGGGTGACGGCGACGATCTTCTCCAGCTCGCCGCAGTCGGACGAGAGCAGGTACGCGGCCCGGGCGGTGGGGAACGTCCGGCGGAACTCGTCCTCGGGCAGGTCGCCCGGGTTGGCGACCACGTACGGCCGCCCGCTCTGCACGAAGTCGGAGACCACGCTGGAGACGTCGCTGACCAGCAGGTCGGTGGCGTTGAAGCAGTCGAAGAGGGCCGGGGTGCGGCCGGTGACCACGAGGTGGGCGGTGCCGTCCAGCGAGGTGGCGTCGGTGTCCCCGCCGGCGGCCCGGATGCGGGCGACGATCCGGTCGTGCACGGCGGCCGCCTTCTTCGACCGGCTGCCCGTCAACGGGTGGGGCTTGTAGATCACCCGGACGCCGCCGGCGGCGAGCAGACCGCTGACGATCCGCTCCCCCATCTGCACCAGCGAGGTGTGGTACGGGTCGTCGTCCAACCACCCCTCCCAGGTGGGGGCGTAGAGGACGGTGAAGCTGGGGTCGGCCTCGGCCGAGCCGAAGGTGTGCACGCCGGCGAGCTGCGGCCGGCCGATCTCCACGATGTCGCGGTCCAGCACGCCCACCCCGGCGCGGGCGTAGCGCTCCCGCCCGGCCGGCCCGGCCACCCAGACCTCGTCGTACACCTTGCTGTAGGGGTTGACGCTGGCCTGCTTGTCGCTGTCGCCGTGGCCGACGAAGACGTGCGTGATGCCCGGCTCGCGCAGCATGTGGATGTTGGCGCCGACATTCGCCGCGTACAGGGCGACCTTGATGCTGGTCAGGTCGAGGTTCATGAAGTCGACGCCGGCCGGCACGCAGATCACCGGCAGCCGGGTGTCGGCCAGCGCGCGGAACGCGTCCTCGTTGCGCAGCAGCACCACCGCGCGGCGTCCGGTCGCCTCGGTCGGGGCGAGCCACATGTTGGCCTGGTAGACGTCCTTGGCCGGGCCGGCGAAGTAGAGCGCGACCTCGGGCCGTTCCCGGGCCATCCAGTCGTGCACGGCGGGCAGCACGCCGGGGCTCCTGCCGCGTCCGCGCAGCCAGGTGAGCGCCAGCACCGCCGCGGTGACGACCCCCGCGGCCAGGGTGACCAGCCCGGTCACCACGACCGGGGCGACCCGGTCCACCAGGGCGGCCAGCACGGCCGCCGGCACGAGGAGCACGTTGAGCAGCGGCAGCCGCAGGCCCGCGAGCCGCTGGGCCCAGGCCGGCGGGACCGGCACCCGGCGCAGCGCGCCGAGGTCGATGTTGCGGGTGAACGCCGGGGTCGCGGCCCGCCCTTCGACGACCCTGGTCAGGGCGGTGGTGCCGACGGCCACGGCCCAGAGCGCGGCGGGCAGCAGCATCACCGTGATGGTCCCGCCCACCCCGGGCCGGACCGCGCTGACGATCAGCAGGACGACGGACAGGTCGCGGGTGAGCCGCCGCCAGACCAGCCCGAGGCCGGCCTTCTGGAGCAGCTCGCCGGTCCCGGCGAACCGGGTGGCGAGGGCCAGCTCACCGGCGATCGCGACCAGGCCGGCGACCGCGAACGGGACCACCCAGCCGAGGATGCCGGCCAGGACCATGATCCCGTACGCCAGCAGCACCGCGCCGACGGTGGCGACGCCCTGCTGGCTCCGTACTCTGCTGAACAACGACACGCTCCTGTCTGCTCACCGGCGTCGAGCGCATGCGATACCGGGCAGGTGCGACATTAAACGGGGCAAGTAACACAAGTGTTGCCGGGGTGTCCGGCGAATGAACGTCAGGCGCGCTGGTCACCGGGGGTGTCGACCGGGCCGCGCAACGCAGTGGGCCCCGGCCGACCGGCCGGGACCCACTGTCGGGCGGAGGGGTCAGCCGCCGATGACCACGCGACGCACGCCGGTCCAGCGGGTCGGATCGGTGACCCGGCGGCCGTCGACCAGCACCGTCACGCCCGGCAGGTCGGCCGGGGAGAGGGTGCGGTACTCGGCGTGGTCGGCCTGGATGACCGCGGCACCGATCGGCTCGCCCTGGTAGCCCGGCAGGCCGTGCGCCTCGAGCTCCTCGTTGCTGTACATCGGGTCGGAGACGTACGGCTTGGCGCCCCGCTGGCGCAGCGCCTCCACCGTCGGGAAGACACCGGAGAAGGCCGTCTCCTTGACCCCGCCCCGGTAGGCGGCGCCGAGCACCAGCACGCCGACGTCGGTCAGGTCGCCGTACGCGGCGGCGAGCAGGTCCACGGCGTACTGCGGCATGGCGGCGTTCGCCTCACGGGCCGACCGGACGACCGTGGCCGCCGGGTCGTTCCACAGGTACATCCGGGGGTAGATCGGGATGCAGTGGCCGCCGACCGCGATGCCCGGCGAGTGGATGTGGCTGTACGGCTGGGTGTTGCACGCCTCGATGACCTTGGTGACGTCCACGCCGACGGTGTCGGCGAACCGGGCGAACTGGTTCGCCAGGCCGATGTTCACGTCCCGGTAGGTCGTCTCGGCCAGCTTGGCCAGCTCGGACGCCTCGGCGGAGCCCAGGTCCCAGACGCCGTTCGGCCGGTTGAGGTCGGCCCGCTCGTCGAAGTCCAGCACCGCCTCGTAGAAGCGGAGGCCGTGCTCGGCCGACGCCTCGTCGATGCCGCCGACCAGCTTCGGGTAGCGGCGCAGGTCGGCGAAGACCCGGCCGGTCAGCACCCGCTCCGGGCTGAAGACCAGGTGGAAGTCCTTGCCGGCGGTGAGCCCGGAACCCTCCTCCAGCATCGGGGCCCAGCGGTTGCGGGTGGTGCCGACCGGCAGGGTGGTCTCGTAGCTGACCAG
>JBARAE010000571.1:0-3516 GCA_049791715.1 Micromonospora sp. | reverse complement strand
GACGACGACCCGGTCGGCCCGTTCCAGCCGGCCGCCGACGACCGGCTGGTCGGTCGGCTCGACGAGCACCCGTTCCTCGACATGGACGAGGAACACGACCACGCCCACTAGGCCGTGACGCCCCCGGGACCCGACCGGACGGTCCGGACCCCGGGGGCGTGCGCGTGCTTCCCGGTACGGCGCCCGCGCCGCTCAGTACGACAGGCCCGGCTGCGGCTGGTTCACCCGACGACGGCGCAGCATCACCTGCCGCGTACCGTCCCGGAACAGCCGCACCCGGGCCAACTCCCATCCGGAGAACTCCGCCTGGATCGCCAGCTGCGCCGCGGCGGTCAGCCGGTCGACGTTCGGCGGCAACCGCAGCGGCGCGTATTCGTAGTCCATGCACCTATGCTGCCCAGCCTGGCGGCCCTTCGCCACCCCCGGACGGTGAGCCGCGTCGCGTCCGTCCCGTCCCGGTCGCGCCCCGTGGCCCTGGGTCCGCTCAGCCGTCCCGTTCCGGGTAGCCCACCGGCACCGCGGAGACGTCGTCCAGGGCGGTGACGATCTCGTCCGGCAGCGACATCCGCTCCACCTGCAGCGCACCGAGGAGCTGACCGACGGTGCGGGCGCCGAGGATCGGGGCGGTCACCCCGGGCCGGTCCCGGATCCACGCCAGCGCCACCTCGAGGGGCGAGACGCCCAGCCCGCCGGCTGCGGTCGCGACCGCCTCCACGATGCTGGAGCAGCGCGGCTCCAGGTAGGTGGCGACGAACCGCTCGAAGTGCGGGGAGGCGGCGCGGGAGTCCGCCGGCCGGCCGTGCCGGTACTTGCCGGTGAGCACCCCCCGGCCCAGTGGCGACCAGGGCAGCACGCCCAGGCCGAGCGCCTCGCAGGCGGGCAGCACCTCCCGCTCGACGCCCCGCTCCAGCAGCGAGTACTCCACCTGCGCGGCGACCACCGGAGCCCGGCCCGGCCAGGCGGCCTGCCAGGCGGCGGCCCGGGCGGTCTGCCAGCCGGAGAAGTTCGACACCCCGACGTACCGGGCCTTGCCGCTGGACACCGCGTGGTCCAGGGCGGAGAGGGTTTCCTCCAGCGGGGTGCCCGGGTCGTAGCCGTGCACCTGCCAGAGGTCGACGTAGTCCGTGCCGAGGCGGCGCAGCGAGGCGTCCAGGGTGCGCAGGAGGTGGCCGCGGGAGTTGTCCCGCCGGCGGCCGCTGCCCGGCCGCAGCCCCGCCTTGGTCGCGATCAGCAGCTCGTCGCGGGGGACCAGGCCGCCCAGCAGGGACCCGATCACCGACTCGGCGTCGCCGTCCGCGTACACGTCGGCGGTGTCCACCAGGTTGCCACCCGCGTCGAGGTAGCTCTTCAGCTGGGCGGCCGCGTCGTCGGCGTCAGTGTCCCGTCCCCAGGTCATGGTGCCGAGCGCGAGCCGCGAAACCGCCAGCCCGCTTCGGCCGAGCGGTCGCTGTTGCATGGGTGAACCTTATTTCGAACCTGGCGTCACGGATATCCTCGCCTCCGTCAAGTTCCTGCTCGCCCTCCCGGTCGATGTGACGCGATCGTGGTGAGCCGGTGATCACCGCTCCCAGCCGTATTGCGTAACCTGATGCGACCTGTGGTGCGGACGGTGGGAGGACCAGTGCGACTCGGGCTCAGCCTCGGATACCAGACGGCGTGGAGTACGCCGGCAGACCACCTGGCTCTTGCCCAGGAGGCCGACCGGCTCGGGTACTCGGTGGTGTGGGCGGCGGAGGCCTACGGCTCCGACTCGCCGAGCATGCTGGCCTGGATGGCCGGCCAGACCCAGCGGATCGACGTGGGCAGCGCGGTGATGCAGATCCCGGCGCGTACCCCGGCGATGACGGCCATGACGGCGGCCACCATCGACGCGCTCTCCGGCGGCCGGTTCCGGCTCGGCCTCGGCGTCTCCGGCCCGCAGGTCTCCGAGGGCTGGCACGGCGTCCGCTTCGCGAAGCCGTTGGCGCGGACCCGGGAGTACGTCGACATCGTCAAGCTGGCGATCGCCCGCAAGGAGGTCGCGTACGCCGGCGAGCACTACACCCTGCCGCTGCCCGACGGTCCGGGCAAGGCACTGCGGCTGGGCTTCCACCCGCCGCGCGAGCACATTCCGATCTACCTGGCCGCGGTCGGCCCGAAGAACCTCGAACTGGCCGGTGAGATCGCCGACGGCTGGCTGGCCGTCTTCTACGCCCCGGAGTTCGCCGACGAGCAGCTCGCCTCCGTGCAGGCCGGCCGCGCCAAGGTCGGCAAGGAGCTGGCCGGCTTCGACGTGGTGCCCTCCGTCCCGGTGGTGGTCGGCGACGACATTGCCTCCTGCGCCGAACTGGTCCGCTGGTACGCCGCGCTCTACGTCGGCGGCATGGGCAGCCGGCAGCAGAACTTCTACAACCAGCTCGCCACCCGGATGGGCTACGGCGACGCCGCCCGCGAGGTGCAGGACCTCTACCTGGCCAAGCGGCAGCGCGACGCGGCCGCCGCGGTGCCCATGGAGTTCATCGACCGCACCTCGCTGCTCGGGCCGAAGGAGCGCATCGCGGAGCGGATGCGGGACTACGCCGCCGCCGGTGTCACCACCCTGTCGGTGACCCTCTTCGCCGCCGATCGGGACAGCGGGGTGCAGACCCTGCGCACCGTCGCCGAGTCGCTCGACCTCTCCGGGGTCGGCGAGTGACCTGGGTCGAAGCGATCGTCCTGGGCATCGTCCAGGGACTCACGGAATTCCTGCCCATCTCCTCCTCGGCGCACCTGCGGATCACCTCGGCGATCTTCTTCGGCCGGGACGCCGGGGCGTCGTTCACCGCGGTGACCCAGCTCGGCACTGAGGCGGCCGTCCTCATCTACTTCGCCAAGGACATCTGGCGGATCGTCCGTACCTGGGTGCTCGGCCTGGTCGATCACTCCGTACGAGCCAGCCTGGACTACCGGATGGGCTGGTATGTGATCGTCGGCTCGATCCCGATCGGCCTGTTCGGCTTCCTGTTCAAGGACCAGATCCAGACCGTCGCACGGAACCTCTGGCTGGTGTCCGCCACGCTGATCGGCTTCGCGTTCGTGCTGGCGTTCGCCGAGTACTGGGGACGGCAGACCCGCACCCTGGAGAACTTCCGGATGCGCGACGGCGTGGTCATGGGCTTCGCCCAGGCCATGGCGTTGATCCCGGGTGTCTCCCGGTCCGGCGGTACGCTCACCGCCGGCCTGCTGCTCAACCTCACCCGGGAGACCGCGGCGCGGTACTCGTTCCTGCTGGCCATCCCGGCCGTGGTGATGTCCGGGGTGTTCAGTCTCGGCGACGTCTTCGAGCCGGCGGCGCCGGGCACGGCCGCGCCGAGCGGGGCGCAGATGGTGATCGCCACGCTGATCGCCTTCTTCATTGGCTACGCGGCCATCGCCTGGCTGCTGCGCTACGTCGCCCACCACACCCTGTACGCCTTCGTGCTGTACCGGGTGGCCCTGGGCACCCTGGTGCTGGCGCTGCTGATGACCGGCACGATCAGCGCGATCTGATCCGGTCGA
>JBARAE010000570.1:0-1940 GCA_049791715.1 Micromonospora sp. | reverse complement strand
GCCCTGGACAGCGCCGGCCGGGCCGCCGCGGCCGAGGGGGCGTTCCGGCTGCGGCGGGTCGGCGGGGCGGCGGTCGCGGGGCCGGTTGTGGTGCTCGACGACATCGTCACGACCGGGGTCACGTTGGCTGCGGTTAGCCGGATCTTGCGCGCGGCGGGAATGACGCCAAACGTCGCGGCGGTGCTCGCTGCAACGCAAAAGCGACGCCTTTGGTAACGCTTCGTGTTTCCGTTTCACCCCATGGTGTATGAGGTGTGGAAATTACTGGCCGGTCTCCGCGACAAGGGGTGACTGCCGACCCAACAGGAGTTAGCGTTTTGGTGTCGGGGGTAGGAGGTCTTCCACCCGCCCCCGGCGGTGAGAGGAGGCGTAGCCGTACTGCACCGGTCGACGCCGAACGGGGAGCTCCCAGGGCTGTCGACCGGAGAACCGGACCGAACGACCGTCCGAACAAGGGAGGTCACGTGGACATCGTGGTCAAGGGCCGTAACGTCGAAGTGCCGGACCATTACCGGGTGCACGTAGCCGAGAAACTCGCGAAGATCGAACGCTACGATCACAAGCTCATTCGTGTCGATGTCGAGTTGTTCCACGAGCGCAATCCGCGCCAGACCGATCATTGCCAGCGGGTGGAAATCACCTGCGTCTCGCGGGGCCCGGTGATCCGGGCCGAGGCCTGCACGAATGACTTCTACAGCGCGTTGGACGCGGCCATCGCCAAGCTGGACACCCGGTTTCGCCGGGCGGCCGACCGGCGCCGGGTCCACCGAGGCCGCCGGGCGCCGATCTCCGTTGCCGCCGCCACCGCGGACCTGCCCGTCGCCGGCCTCGACGAACCCTCGCTGGCCTCGCTCAACGGCCACGGGACCGCCACCGCGGTCGCCGAGCGCGTGGAGGACGACGTCGACGAGTACGACGACCAGCCGTGGCACATCGCGCGGGAGAAGATGCATCCCGCCGACCCGATGACCGTCGACGACGCCCTCTTCCAGATGGAACTCGTCGGCCACGACTTCTACCTGTTCCAGGACAAGGAGTCCGGCCGGCCGAGCGTCGTGTACCGCCGGCACGCCTACGACTACGGGATCATCTCGCTGGACGCCTGACCCCTGACCACCCCTGAGGACAACCGGCCGAGGAGCCGTGGTGGGCGACCACCGCGGCTCCTCGCGTATCCGGGCGGTCAGCGCGGCGGCAGGTCCGACGCCAGCAGCCCGTACATGACGGAGTCGACCCGGGTGCCGTCCGGGCCGGGGAGCCGGCCGCGCATCAGTCCTTCCCGCTGGAAGCCGACCTTCTCCAGCACCCGCTGGGAGGCGATGTTCTCCGGCCGGGTGCCCGCCCAGAGCCGGGCCAGCCCGATGCCGAACGCCCAGTCGGCGACGAGCGCCACCACCCGGGTGGTCAGCCCGCGCCCCCGCGCCTCCGGCAGCAGGCTGTACCCGATCATGGCCTGGCCGGTGGCCGGCTCGTCGTAGCTGAGCGCGCAGCCACCGGCCATCGCACCGGTAGCCGCGTCGACGATGGCGAAGTCGGCCGAGTGGCCGGCCAGCCAGTGGCTCTCCGCCAGCCGGCAGCGCCGCTCGATCGCCGCCCGGGTCGGCGGGGCGGGCGGTACCCGGTTCGCCACCACCTCGGGCAGGGTGTGCAGCCGGTACATCGCCTCGGCGTCGTCCGGGCCGAGCCGGCGCAGGGTCACCGTGCCGTCGGTGAGTCGCCCGTCCGGCAGGTCGGGCAGCAGCCGGGTGGTCGGCCCGGCCGGGTCGTCGGCGAGGCGTACCCAGGCGATGAGGTCGTGCCGCCCGCCGCCGCGGCTCGGGTTCGCCGCCCGGCGTACTCCCTCGTGCCGGAATCCGGCAGCCAGCGCGACCCGCTGGCTGGCCGTGTTCTCCTCGTTGGTGAGCAGCTCCAAGCGGGCGGTGCCGTCGGCGAAGGCGCGC
>JBARAE010000569.1:0-3009 GCA_049791715.1 Micromonospora sp. | reverse complement strand
GGTGCACGTCGTGCTTGCGGGCGGCGTCGGCGTCGTGGAACAGGTCGAACATCCGCTTGCCGACCAGCATGTGCTGCCAGAGCGGCACCGGGCGGTGCTCGCTGACCACCACGGCGGTCTCGCCGCGGACGGTGACCAGCCAGTCGGCGAACTCCTCGGCGTTGGAGACGGTCGCCGACAGGGAGACCAGGGTGACCGAGGCGGGCAGGTGGATGATCACCTCTTCCCACACCCCGCCGCGGAACCGGTCGGCGAGGTAGTGCACCTCGTCCATCACCACGTACGCCAGGCCCTCGAGGGTGCTGGAACCGGCGTAGAGCATGTTCCGCAGCACCTCGGTGGTCATCACCACCACCGGCGCGTCGCCGTTGATCGCGTTGTCGCCGGTGAGCAGACCGACCTGCTCCGCGCCGTAGCGGTCCACCAGGTCGTGGTACTTCTGGTTGGACAGCGCCTTGATCGGCGTGGTGTAGAAGCACTTGCGCCGGGTGGTCGGGCCCTCGGCCGCCTCCGGCTGCCCGGGCCGGCCGCGCAGGGCCAGGTGCACGGCGAACTCGCCGACCACGGTCTTGCCGGCACCGGTGGGAGCGCAGACCAGCACCCCGCTCCCCCGTTCCAACGCCTGACACGCCTCGCGTTGGAAGTCGTCCAGGTCGAACCCGAGATCACGGGCGAATTCGTCCAGGGCCGGGAAGGCGGCGGCCTGCGCGGCCCGGCGGCGCGCCGCGGCGTACCGCTCGGCGGGGCTCGACATGCCTCCAAGATTAATCGGTACGACCGACGACCACCGGTTAAGGCCATCCGGCAGGACGGTCGGCGGCGGTCGGTAGGGTGCACGACGTGCCGGATCATGCCGAACCGCCCCATGCCTCGAGCGGCGCCGACGACGCCGTCCGCACGAGCACGTCCCGTCGGCCCGTGGAGGCGGTGCTCTTCGACTTCCACGGCACCCTCGCCCAGGTCGAGGAGCCGCGCGACTGGGTCCTGCACGCCGCCGCCGCGTGCGGGGTGGAGCTGGACCGGATGCGCGCCACCGCGCTGGCCGACCGGCTGCTCACCGCGGGACGGGCCGGTGGGCCGTTGCCGGCGCGGGTGCCGCCCCGGCTGGCCGAGCTGTGGGCCGACCGGGATCTGTACCCGTATGCGCACCGGGGCGCGTACACCGGGTTGGCCGAGACCGTGGACGCGGGCATCGATGGGCTGGCCGAGGCGCTCTACGAGCGGTTGCTGATTCCGGAGGGCTGGGTGCCGTACCCGGACACCGAGGCGATCCTCAAGTCGCTCCGGCAGGCCGGGGTGAAGGTGGGCGTGGTCAGCAACATCGGCTTCGACATCCGACCGCTCTTCACCGCCTGGGGCTTCCACGACCTGGTCGACGCGTACGCCCTCTCCTACGAGGTGGGGCGCTGCAAGCCCGACCCGGGGATCTTCCTGCGGGCCTGCGGCATGCTCGGCGTCGACCCGGAGCGGACGCTGATGGTCGGCGACACACCGGCCGACGCGGGCGCGGTGGGCGCCGGGTGTGCCGTGCTGGTGCTGCCCTGCGGGGACGCGGGGCGACCCAACGGGCTCGGCGCGGTCCTCGACCTGGCGCTGCCTTCTTGAGCTCCCGTTTCCGGCGATAACACGAAGGTGATAGCGGTTCGCGTAGCGGCGCTAACGGCAAGGCCGTAACGTCGTTCTCATGATCGAGACGTCGCCTCGGGATCGGATCGTCCGGGCCGCCGCCGCACTGCTCGCCGACGGGGGCCGGGACGCGGTCACCACCCGGGCGGTCAGCCGGGCCGCCGGCGTGCAGGCGCCGACCATCTACCGGCAGTTCGGCGACCTGCGCGGGCTGCTCGACGCCGCGGCCAGCTACGGCTTCGCCGCGTATCTGCACGCCCAGGCCACCCGGGAGCCCGCCGCGGACCCGGTCGACGATCTGCGCCGGGGCTGGGACACGCTGGTCGAGTTCGGGGTGGCCAACCCCGCCTGCCACGCCCTCATGTACGGCGACCCGCGCCCCGGCGTACGCCCCACCGCCGCCCGGGTCGCGGCCGACATCCTGCGCCAACTCGTCGTCCGGGTGGCCGAGGCGGGCCGGCTCCGGGTCGACGTGGACCGGGCCGCCGAGATGATCCACGCGGCCAGCTGCGGGGTGACCCTCACCGTCATCCAGGGCGGCGACCGGGGCCTCTCCCCCGGCACCCGCGAGGCCGTCATCGCGGCGGTCTGCGCCGACAGCCCCGCCGCCCGCGCGCTCCGCCCGCCCGACCGGCCGATCCGGCACGCCGTCGCCCTCAAGGCGGCGCTACCGGAGGTGGCAGCCGCCCTGAGTCCGGCCGAGCGGGCGCTGCTCGCCGAATGGCTGGACCGCCTGGTCGGCGCGGACCGCCCGGTCGCCCCGGACCGCCAGCTCGGCGCGAGCCGCCCGTAAGGCCACGCCGGGGATGTGGCATGTCATGCCGGCGGGCCGGCTGCCGATGTGGCGAAGGCCCGCTTCCCACCACCCGCGGTGGATCGCGCTGACCAGCGGACTAGCGTCGCGGGCATGACCCGCACCCTGCCCCCGCCGACGACCGCCTCCACCCGGCGCCGCCTCGGCGGAGGTCAGCTGGGCGCGGTCGGGCTGGTGCTCGGCGGCGCGCTCTCGGTGCAGTTCGGATCGGCGATCGCCGCCCTGCTGTTCCCGCGTACCGGGGTGGCCGGGGCGGTGACGCTCCGGTTGACCATCGGGGCCCTGCTGATGCTCGCCGTGTGCCGGCCGCGGCTGCGGGGGCACGGCCGCGCCGACTGGCTGGCCGTGGTCGCCTTCGGATTCGCCCTGGCCGGGATGAACTCGATCTTCTATCAGGCCATCGAGCGGATCCCGCTCGGTCCCGCGGTGACCCTGGAGGTGCTGGGGCCGCTGGCGCTGTCAGTCCTCACCGCCCGCCGACTGGCCGCCTGGTGCTGGGCCGGCCTGGCCCTGGCCGGGGTGGCCCTGCTCGGCCAGGGCGGCTTCGACCGGCTCGACCCGCTCGGCGC
>JBARAE010000568.1:0-2466 GCA_049791715.1 Micromonospora sp. | reverse complement strand
CCCTCGCGGATGGTGCGCCCCCGCGGGGTGTACGCCCGGGCGTCGGAGATGCCGCCCACGACCGGCTCGCCGGAGCGCGGGTCGGCGCCCCGAGCGCCCCGGGACGAGCCGCGCCGGGAGCCCGTGGAGTCCCGGCGCGGTTCCTCCGATCTCGGGGGCACCTGACTACCCCCCGTTGCCCTGCTGGCTGGTGATCGCCGGCGCGCCCTCCGCCGGGTGCGGAACGCCGATCGTCTTCCCGTCCGGCAGCCGGATGTACGCGGGGTCGTCGGACTCGACCAGGCCGAGCTTGCGGGCGTTGGCGGTCAGGTTGCCCGGCGCCTTCTGCTCGGCGATCTCCTTCTCCAGCTGCTGCTGGTCGACGTCGAGCTTGGCCTGCTGCTGCTGGAGCTTCTCCAGCTTGAAGGCGTTCTCGTTGATCTTCGTGTTGACCAGCAGGATGCCGAGCACCCCGCCGACCACCAGCACCAGGATCAGCCCGACGAACGGCGCCCGCGGCACGGACACCGGCGGCGGCGGGGCGACCCGCAGTCGCGGCGACGCCGCCTGGGTCGTCCGGGTCCGCTCGGCCGGCCGCAGCGCGGCGCTGCCCTGGGTGAGGAACTCCCGCGCCCCCCCGGCGCGGGTCTCCTCAGAGCGGTCGAGCCGGTCGGCCCCCACCGTCGCGGTCGTGCCCCGCGTGCTGCGCTGCGCCGCGATCCGGCCCCCCGACCGCGGTGCGCGCTGCCCGACGGCGTCCCGGCCGTCGCGCTT
Organism: Micromonospora sp.; assembly: GCA_049791715.1. Lineage (GTDB taxonomy): Bacteria > Actinomycetota > Actinomycetes > Mycobacteriales > Micromonosporaceae > Micromonospora. Next base: position 1,713 of record JBARAE010000568.1, on the reverse strand, counting down.
GTTGACGTTCATGTCCCCTCCCCCTCTTCGTCCGTCCCGTTCCCGTCCCCCGGGATCGACCGCGGACCCGTGTCGGATCCCGGTGACCCCGTCCCCGGTTGGTGCATCGCCTTGACCCGGCGGCGGTACCGTTCGCGGTCGGTACGCCCCTGCCGGGCCGCCTCCGGGTCGAGCCGTTCCGCGGCCCGCAGCCGCACCGAGGCGGCCCGCGGGTTGGCGGCCACCTCCTTGTCCCCGGGGAGCTCGGCGCCCCGGCTGAGCAGCCGGAACGTCGGGCCCGACCCGGGCAGTTCGACCGGGAGGTCGACCGGGCCCTTGCTGCGAACCCGGTCGGCGAGCGCCGCCTTGGTGAGCCGGTCCTCCAGCGAGTGGTAGGACAGGACCACCATGCGGCCGCCCACGGTGAGCTTGTCGAGAGCCGCCGGCAACGCCGTCTCGAGCGCTGCCAGCTCCCTGTTTACCTCGATCCTTAAAGCCTGAAACGTTCTCTTTGCCGGGTGTCCCCCGGTTCGTCGGGCTGGTGCCGGAATGCTCTCCCGGACCAACTCGGCCAGCCGTGCCGACGAGGTGATCCGGCCGCGCTCGCGCTCCCGGATGATCGCCGAGGCGATCCGCCCGGCGAACTTCTCCTCGCCGTACACCCGCAGCACCCGGGCCAGGTCCGGGTGGGGGTAGGTGTTGACCACCTCCTCGGCGGTCACCCCCCGGGTCTGGTCCATCCGCATGTCCAGCGGCGCGTCCTGGGCGTACGCGAACCCGCGGTCGGGCGCGTCCAGCTGCAGCGACGACACCCCCAGGTCGAACAGGACTCCGTCGATCGCCGGGTACCCGAGCCGGTCGAGCACCTCGGGCAGCTCGTCGTAGACGGCGTGCTCGAGGTGGATCCGGTCGGCGAACCGGGCCAGCCGGGCCCGCGCGTGGGCGAGCGCCTCGGTGTCCCGGTCGAGGCCGATCAGCACCGTGTTCGGGTGCGCCTCCAGCACCGCCTCGGCGTGCCCGCCCAGACCCAGCGTGGCGTCGACGTGGATCGTCCGTCCGTTTCGGCCAAGCGCGGGGGCCAGCAACTCGAGACACCGCTCGAGCAGCACCGGCACGTGCGTGCCGCGTAGCTCCCCCATCTCGACCCCCACTGGTTGAAACGTTCTCTCGTCCGTGTCGCGTCCTGTGCCGGACGACGCCTCGTCATACCGCCAGATCCCCATCCGCTCCCGCCCGCCGGAGCCGCAGCCCCGATTCGGATCGTGCCCCTGGCACCGGGGAAGGGGCGCCAGGAACTCGAAAGCGGCTGGAGATCTCGCAGTACGCCGGGCGTCGTCACGCCCTACAGGTCGCCGGGCAGCACCCCCTCCTCGATGTCGGCGAAGTCGTCTTCGCTTTCGGCGAGGTAGGCCTCCCAGGCCGCCTTGTCCCAGATCTCCACCCGGCTGCTCGCACCGATCACGACCAGATCGCGGTCGAGGGCTGCGTACGAGCGCAGGTGTGCCGGGATGGTCACCCGACCCTGCTTGTCGGGGACCTCGTCGTGCGCGCCGGCGAAGAAGACCCGGCTGTAGGCCCGGGCCGCCTTGTGCGTCATCGGCTGCGCGCGCAACTGCTCCGCGATCCGCTGGAACTCGGGCATCGGGAAGACGTAGAGGCAGCGCTCCTGCCCTTTGGTGATCACGACACCCCCCGCCAGCTCATCCCGGAACTTCGCCGGAAGGATCAACCGGC
>JBARAE010000567.1:0-3629 GCA_049791715.1 Micromonospora sp. | reverse complement strand
ACGAACCGGGGACCCAGTGCACGTCCGGGGTGAATCCGCGAGCCACGGCCCGCGGTAGGGCGATCTTCCCGCCCGAATCCGTCAGCTAACCCGGTAGGCGGTGTCGGAAGGAGTTCCATCCTCGTGCAGCCCCCTCGGTCGTCCCCCCGCCTCCACGCCGCCGCGGTGCCGGCGCTCGTCCCCTCGGCGAGCTGATCCCGGCAACCGCTCCGATGCCCGGTTGACCGGGCGTCCCTTTCCCTGCGGTCCACCCCGCCCCCGGACCCGTTCCGAACGCCGCGCGTGAGTTTCTCCGCGCGTCGGGCAGGTGTGTGCCGCTCCCGGCCCCCGTGGAGGATCCCGTGAAGCACCACCGCAAGCGTCAGCTCCGGCAGTTCACCGCCGAGCGCCCGTACCAGATCATCGTCGGCGCCGCCGCCGCGCTCGTGCTGGCTTCCGGCGCCGGTGCCCTGCTCGCCTACACCGGCGCCGACGAGGCGTCCGCCCGTCAGGAGACCACCGCCGTGGCCCAGCTGGCCCCGCGGGTGGGCGACGTCGCCACCCGCAGCGAGGCGCGGGTCGCCACCTCCCCGTCGGCCTCGGCGAGCGCGTCGGCGTCGCCGTCGGCGAAGGCCACGTCGGCCAAGCCGGACCCCGACCTGACCAAGAAGGCGGCGCCGAAGCCGCCGTCGGCCAAGGTCCTGGACTACACCTACGAGGCGCAGACCGCCTACTGGAACTGCGGCCCGGCCGCGGTGCGCAACGCACTCAGCGCGTCCGGCGTCGAGACCACCCAGGACGCGATGGTCGCCCCGCTGGGCGCCACCGAGAACGGCACCAATTCGGCCGAGGACACCACCCGCGGGCTCAACCAGATGGTCAAGGGGAACCCGTACCGGACCCACATGATCCCGGGCGCGCCCACCCCCGCCCAGATGGACCAGCTCCAGGCCGACGTCGTCAAGGCCGTCACCGACGGCCGGGGTGTCGTCGCCAACATCGCCGGTGACGCCACCGACACGAACGGCGGCTGGCACTCGTTCCCCGGCGGCCACTACATCGCCGTCGTGGGCTACAAGAACGACGGCCGGACCGTGCGGATCGCCGACTCGGCCGACCCGTCGCTGCCCGCGTACTGGATGACCACCATCGACCTGGCGAACTGGATGGCCACCCGCGGCTACTCCGCCTGATCAGCACCCCTGACACCTCGGGCACCGGCTCCTCGAGCCGGTGCCCGACGTCGTACCCGCCCGGGCGCGCCCACGGCGCGCGCTCGCGGATGGTGTCCGGCCGATGGCACACTGCGCCGTATGGCCGATGAGACGGGTACCCGCCTTCTGTTGCTGCTGCACGGCATGGGCGCCACCGGCGAGGTGTGGCTGCCCTGGGCGCCGCTGCTGGAGGACCGCTGGGCGGGCCGTTGGCTGGCGCCCGACCTCGCCGGCCACGGCTGGTCGCCGCCGCTGCCGGCGTACTCCTTCGAGGGGTTCGCCCGGCGGGTGGTGGAGGGTCTCGGACCGGTCGCCGAGCGGCTCGGCCCTCGTGACCGGCTGGTGGTGCTGGGGCACTCGCTCGGCGGGGTGGTCGCGCTGGCGCTGGCGGCGCGGCGGGTCGGCCTGCCGGTCGACGCGGTGATCGGCCTCGGTATCAAGGCGGTCTGGTCCCCGGCCGAGCTGGACAAGGCCCGGGAGCTGGCCGAACGGCCGGTCACCTGGTTCGTCAGCCGCGACGAGGCCGCGCGGCGCTACCTGCGGGTCTCCGGCCTCGCGGGGCTCTTCGCCCCGGACCACCCGGTGGTGGAGGCGGGGCTGCGCCGGGAGGACGGCCGGTGGCGCCTGGCCATGGACCCGGCCGCGTTCGCGGTGGGTGAGCCGCGCCTGCCGGCCCTGCTCGCGGCGACCGACGTGCCGGTGCTGCTGGCCCGCGGGGAGCACGACCCGATGGTGAGCGACGCCCAGCTCAAGGAGTTGGGCGTCCCGGTGGCGACGCTGCCCGGCCTCGGGCACAACGCCCACGTGGAGGACCCGGAGGCCGTCCTCGCCCTGCTCGATCCCTACCACTGACCGGCGGCCCGCCAGCGCCGGGCTCGGGCGTCAGGCGGTGGGGGAGAGCGGCGAGCCGTCCTGCGTGACGGCGTCGCCGGCCCGCGGCGCCGGCGGGGTCCAGCCGCGGTCGAGCTCCCGCCGGGCGGCGTCGAGGAACGCCTCGGCGTACGACTCGGCCGGGAAGTCGCCGAGGTAGCGGCTCCGGGTGGCCCAGCGGTCCGCCGCCGACGGGTCGGTGTCCAGCAACTGCTCCAGCACCTCGTCCACGTTGGACATGTCCCGGCGCAGCACGTAACCGGAGCCGGCCAGCGGGAACTGCGCCAGGAAGTCCGCGCTGTCGGCGCTCATGTCCGTGACGGCGTACGGCTTGCCGGAGTAGAGGTAGTCGGAGATGACCCCGGAGACGTCCGAGATCAGCGCGTCGGAGCGGTTGATGCACTCGGTCAGGGTCAGCTCCCGGGCGGCTGCCGCGCCCCACAGGTGCTCCCGCCCGGTCTTCGCCCGGTCCGCGGCGAGGAGTTCGGTGAGCCGGGCGATGTGCCGCGCCGACTCCGGGTTCTGCGACGTGTACGGGTGGGCCCGCAGAATCACCGTGGCGTCCCGGTCCAGCAGCCGCCGGATCATCGTCTCCGCCACCGGCAGGGAGCAGTAGTCGGCGTCCGCGTGGTGCCCGGTCCAGGTCGGGGTGTAGAGCACTGTCGGGTGGGCCGGCCGGCGCGCCGGCTCGGGGCGTACCTCGATTCCCTCCACCTGGGGGCGGCCGACCACGACGAACTTCTCCGGCGGGATCTCCACTCCGGCGCGGGCGTACCGGTCGATCGCGGCCTGACCCGCCACGAAGATCCGGTCGAAGATCGCCGAGACCGGGTTGGCGCTCGGCGACTTGTCGCTGTCACCGTGGTGCAGCTGTACGTGGGTCAGCTGGGAGAACCGGAGACAGTGGCTGTTCTTCGCGCCGTGGTTGACGTAGAACGCCACCCGCAGGCTCGGCGCCAGCGTCTCGTCCATCGCCTTCAGGGTCGGGCAGAGCACCACAGGAGCATCGGTCGCGACGGCGATCGAGGCCAGGAATTCCGGCTCCCGCACCATGACCATGAAGGGTCGACCGATTCGTTCCAAATAGGGCAGCCACATGGTGACCTGGTACCCGGAACCGGGCGGCGCGGAGAAGTACAGCAGGAACTCGGGCTGGTGCCGGCGTAGCGCTCGGGCGACCGGGCTGACGGCCGTTGAGGGCCGGAATCTCCGGCGGGCCAGGCCCAGCGCCACCGCCGCACCGACCCCGCCCAGCAGCAGGCTGGTCGCCAGCGCCAACCAGGCGGGCAGGGTGAGCGCAGCTCCCAGCGTGACCGCACCGAGCAGGGCCAGCAGCGCTGCGCCGAGGTGCGTGGTGAGTAAAGGTGACCAGGAACGGGCCGGAAGGTTCGCTGCCCGGATCTCCAGGCTGCCCGCATCGCGCAGCGGCCGGTCCAGCAGGATCAGACCCAGAAGTACGGCCGCCGTGGCAGCCAGGGCGGGATCGAACCCGCCGTCCAGTCGACGTGCGTAGCCGACGAGAATCCCCGCCGCGAGCAGGACCTGCTCGGCCACGATGTCGGCGCC
>JBARAE010000566.1:0-6358 GCA_049791715.1 Micromonospora sp. | reverse complement strand
CCACGCGTCCGGCCGCCGTCGGCGTATCCGGGTAGCGGAATTGTGCCCTCGCGGCGGGACGCCGGCCCGTCGCGTACGGCAGGATGCGTCTCCATGAGCACCCAGTCGACGGCCGGCATCGGCGACGCCGGGACCAGCGACCACCCGTCCCGGTCGGACGGCTTCGTCCGCGGCGCTTCGGAGGTGATCGGCGGCCCCCTGGGCGACCACGCGGTCGCCCTGGACCGGCCCGCCGGCCGGGAGGGCCGGTTCTGGACGGCCGCCCGGATTGTGCTCGCCCTGGTCTGCCTCACCCTCGCCCTGCACTGGGTGCAGAAGTCCCCCTGCCAGGACGGCGCCTGGCAGAACAACATCCAGTACACCCGGATGTGCTACACGGACGTGCTGGCGCTCTACTACGCCGAGGGACTCAACGAGGGCAAGGTGCCCTACGCCGACCACCCCGTCGAGTACCCGGTGCTGACCGGGTACTTCATGGGCGCGCTCGGGCTGCCGGTGCACGCCCTCGGCGCGGACAACCCCGGCATCAACCAGGGGCAGTGGTTCTACAACCTGAACGCGCTGGTGCTCAGCGCGCTCGCCGTGGCCACCGTGGCGGTGATCCTCGCGCTGCGCCGACGACGACCCTGGGACGCGGCGCTCTTCGCGCTCTCCCCCGCGCTGCTTCTCACCGCCACCGTCAACTGGGACCTGCTCGCCGTCGGGCTGGCCGCGTTCGGCCTGCTGGCGTGGGCGCGGACCAGAGCCAGCCTGACCGGTGCCGTGCTGGCCGCCCTGGCCGGGGTACTGATCGGGCTCGGCGGCGCGGCCAAGATGTGGCCGCTGTTCATCCTCGGGCCGATCCTGGTGCTCGCACTCCGGGCCGGCCGGCTCTGGGCCGCCCTTCTGTCCGTCGCCACGGCCGCGGTGACGGTGGCATTGGTGAACCTGCCGGTGGCGATTGCCTACCCGAAGAGCTGGGGGCGGTTCTTCGAGCTGAACACCACCCGGCCGATCGACTGGGGCACCCTCTGGTACGTCGGCCGCTACCTCGACGGAAAGGTCAGCGCCGACCCGGGCCCGTTCGACTGGTTGAACGCCCACATCCCGAGCCTCAACTGGCTGTCGTACGCCCTCTTTACGCTGGCCTGCCTCGGTGTGGCCGCGCTGGCACTGCTGGCGCCGCGCCGGCCTCGGCTGGCCCAGCTCGCCTTCCTGGTGGTCGCCGCCTTCCTGATCTTCAGCAAGGTGTGGTCCCAGCAGTTCGTGCTCTGGCTGCTCCCGCTCGCGGTGCTGGCCCGGCCGCGCTGGGGCGCGTTCCTCGTCTGGCAGTTCGCCGAGGTCTGCTACTTCGCCGCCTTCTACGGCGAGCTGCTGGGCACCTCGACCGGCCGCCCCGTCTTTCCCGAGGGCATCTTCGTACTGGCCGCCAGCCTCCGGCTGATCACCGTCGCGGTGCTCTGCGCCTTCGTCATCCGGGACATCCTGCGACCGGAACGCGACGCGGTCCGGTCCACCTACGCCGACGACCCGGACGGCGGGATCCTCGACGGTGCCCCCGACGCCCTCTGGTATCTCCGCTGGCGCGACCGCTCGGCCACCGTCAAGCCACCGGCCCAGCCGGTCACCGCCTGAGCCATCTCGCCGACCGCGGCTCAGGAGAGGTGGTAGACGATCGCGTCGCCGACCTCCTCACGGGTGATCCCGAGCCCCTCGACCGGGTTGTCCACAACCCGCTCCCACGGCGTGCCGGCGAGCTGATCGCGCAACACCACCACGTTGCGGACGCCGAGGCCACGCAGGTAGTCGATGCTGGCCCGGTCGGGGAAAGCGAGGGTGACCTCGCGGACCTCGTCGAGCGTGTCCGGGGTGAAGCCGCTGCCCCCGTTGGCCATCTCCTGAAAGCGGCTGGTCGACCAGAGCATCACCGGCTGGTCGAGGTTCTGGCTGCTGGGCAGGACCAGCATCGGGCCGTCCACGGTCCGCATCGCCGCCGGCTGCTGCGGCACCACCGGATGCGGTGTGGTGTTCAAACCCTCCACGATCACCAGGAGCAGCGGTAGCAGGGTGGCCAGCCGCAGCCACGGTCCCGGCCACGGCGGGATCCGCTGGGCGGCGAGTTCGCGTACCCGGGCGGCGAACGCGGTGACCGCGCCCGCGGCGAGCAGCCCGAGCAGCAGGGTGGTCCAGAGCATCATCCGGCCCGGCGTGCGCAGCCCGTTCCAGCCGGGCAGGTACTCGAACAGCGGGACGTAGGTGAACCGGCCGCCGAGGAACCGGGTGCCCATGGCCAGCGCCATCGTCACCAGCACCCCGGCGAGCAACAGCAGCCGGTGCCGTACCCGCCAGACCGAGAAGAAGAGACCGCCGGCGGCCAACGCGTACAGCACGAAGCCCGGCAGCAGGGTCATCTCGGGATGCCAGGGCAGCAGCGCCCGGGCACCCTCGTGCAGCCCACCCCAGACCCGCGACTCCGCCGGCGCGGTGAAGAAACCGCTGACCGGCGGCGAGTAGATGGCGATGTCGCCGATCGTCCGCGTCGCGTTCGGGTGCAGCTCCGCGACCGTGAAATACGGTACGGCGAGCAACCCGCCCACCGCGGCGAAGACCACGCCACCCACCAGGTCGGCGACGAACAGCCGTACGCCGAACGGGCGCTTCACCGGCACCCGCCGGCGCCGGACGAACCACACCACGACCGAGACCAGCACGATCCCGGCGAGCACGTACGCGAACGGCAGGCCGATGCCGAAGCCCAGGCTGAGCTGCCAGGCCGCCACCAGCCAACCGGCGTACGCCCAGCCGGCGTGCCGGCGTTCGGGCCGGTAGCCGTACCGCAGGGACCAGCCGTGCCCACGGGCCAGCATGGCCAGCGCCAGCGGGATGCCGCCGTTGGAGACGATGTGCAGGTGCCCGGCCTGGGCCAGCAGCCACGGGGCGTACGTGTAGCTCGCCCCGGCCACGGCGGCGCCGATCCGCCCCGCGCCCACCTGCCGGGCCAGCGCGTACGCCCCGAGCGTGGCGAGCCCGTGGGCCAGCACGAACATGATGTTGTAGCGGAGGACGGCCGCATCGGGGCCGTTGCCGATCATGCCGGCCGGGGCGTACCCGAGGAGGGTGTCCGAGAAGGCGAAGCTCCACTTCTCGGGGTAGAACGTGTTGGAGTGCCAGAGCTGGGTCGGGTCGGTCAGCAGGATGTGCCCGGACCAGGCCATCTGCCAGGACTGCAGGCTGGGGTCCCAGTAGTCCTGCGGGAGGGTGTAGAGCGGGTAGCGCAGGGTCGGCCAGGTGAGCAGGACGGCCAGCGCGAGCGAGGCGAGCGTGGCCAGGGTCCACTCGTGGATCAGGAACCGGCCCACGGCGCGGACCGCGCGCCGCGGTCGGGTGAGCACCGGGTCCGGAGCGGGACCGAAGGCTGCCCAGGGATCGGCCTTCGCCTGCCCGCCCTCACCGGCCGGGGCACCCTTTCCGGTCGCATCGGCCTTCTCCGAGCCGTCGGTCTTCTCGGGGCTGTCGGTCATGCCTGGGCTGTCGGTCTTCCCGGCTCCGTCGGGCTTCTTCGAACCGTCTGGCTTCAGGGCACGGTCGATCTTCGCGCGCTCGTCGGCCTGCTGCGGGGCGGCGTTCTCCTCGGTGCGGTCAGCCTTCTCGGGGCTTGCGGTCTTCCCCGTGGCGCTGGTCTGCTCGGGGGCGTGGGCCATGTCCCGAGCGTCGCTCTCCGCTGGGCTCCCGGTCCTGCTCGCCGTGTGGGGGGCGTCCGTGGCGGTGGTCGCGCCCGTCCCGGTGGCCGGCCCGGCCCCCGAGCCGGTCCTCTCGCCCTCGGCCGACCCGGGCCGCCGGCCGCCGTCCGTCGCGTCGGACTGCTCCGTGGTCATGCCGACTTTCCGAGCTGCTCGCGCAGGAAGGCGATGTCGCCGCCCTGGCCGTCGACTCCACCGGGGGTCTCCACGATGACCGGGGCACCGGCGGCTCGGATCACCGCCACCACCAGCTCCGGGTCGATCGTGCCGCCCCCGAGGTTGTCGTGCCGGTCCTGCCCGGAGTTGAAGGCGCCCTTGGAGTTGTTGGCGTGCACCAGGTCGATCCGTCCGGTGATCGCCTTGACCCGGTCGACCAGCCCCAGCAACTCCTCCCCGCCGGCGTGGGCATGGCAGGTGTCCAGGCAGAAGCCGACCTCGTGGTCGCCGATGGCGTCCCAGAGCCGGGCGAGCGCGTCGAGGCGTCGCGCGCACGCGTTCTCGCCGCCGGCGGTGTTCTCGATCAGCACCGGAAGCGGGAAGCCGCCCGAGTCGGCCGCGTACGCGAAGGTCTTGCGCCAGTTGTCGAAGCCCACCGCCGGGTCGTCACCGGCGTTGACGTGACCGCCGTGCACGATGAGCCCCTTCGCACCGACCGCCGCCGCCGCGCTCGCGTGGCCGAGCAGCAGCTTCCGGCTGGGGATCCGGATCCGGTTGTTGAGCGTGGCCACGTTGATGACGTACGGCGCGTGGACGTAGAAGTCGATGTCGGCGTCCCGCAGGCGCTCCGCGTCCTCCCGGGGCTTTGGGGCCTTCCAGCCCTGGGGATCGGAGAGGAAGAACTGGACCGCATCAGCGTCGCGGGCGGCCGCCTCGGTCAGCGGGTCGGTCGGATCGACGTGGGCTCCGATTCGCATGCAGGGGAGCCTACGTCGCGCCCCCGACGCGCGGGGCGACCGCGGCGGAGGGAGTCGCGGGTGCGCCCGTTGCCACAGCGACGTCCCCGCTTCGCGTCACCTCCGGGGCCCGCGGTCGTTGTCCGAGGTGGGTCGATGGTCGATGCTTCGGCCGGGCGTGGGTCCACAGCCCGTCCGGTCGGGTCGGCCCCCGGAAACGGGTTCGCCCCGCCGTGCGGCCCGGCACGACGGGGCGCGATCCTGCTGGTCACATCAACAGGTCCGCGTCGCCAGGGTGGATGAATTCCTCCAATTCCCCCAACAGGTGACGAGAGCCGTTGTATGGTCAGATCAGTCGACAACACAACAAAAGCTCCGCGGGGCGCTCTCGATCCAACCTCATCGGTGTGGTCGTTCCTCCCCAGGTCCCACCCAAGGAATGCGGACGGGACGCCCCGCGGTCTCCGTGGACAGGGGTCCACTTCCGGTGCTCGACGGCCCGGGGGTGGGCCCCTGTCGCCAGGCCCGGTCGGCCCGTCCGACCGGGCCCCGGCATGATCGTCGGGACCGGGTATCCTGGTCCGGTTGTCCGCGTCCGGCCGGGTCCCCCCGGTCCCGGAGCGGGCCACGACGCAGACCTCCTGCCACGGAAGGACCGTGGCCGCTTAGCCCACAGGAGGTGAGCACGTCTTGCGTCATTACGAGATCATGGTGATCCTCGACCCCAGCCTCGAGGAACGCACCGTCGCCCCGTCGCTCGACACGTACCTGAACGTGATCCGGACCGCGGGTGGCTCGGTGGAGAAGACCGACGTGTGGGGCCGCCGGCGCCTCGCGTACGAGATCAGCAAGAAGGCCGAGGGCATCTACGCCGTCATCGACCTGCAGGCGACGCCTGCGGCGGTGGCCGAGCTGGACCGTCAGCTGCGGCTCAACGAGTCCGTGCTGCGCACCAAGGTCATCCGGCCGGAGATGCGCTAAGCATCCACACCCCGGTTCGCCCGGATCAGCCTCATCGACGCTGTCAGAGGGCTCTGAGAGTCTGTAAGACGCAACGATGAGTGCGCGAGGAGATGGTCATGGCAGGAGACACCACCATCACGGTCATCGGCAACCTGACCGATGACCCCGAGTTGCGGTTCACCCCGTCCGGTGCGGCGGTCGCCAAGTTCCGGGTCGCTTCGACGCCCCGGTTCATGGACAAGGCCTCCGGCGAATGGAAGGACGGCGAACCGCTCTTCCTGGCCTGCACCGTGTGGCGGCAGGCGGCGGAGCACGTCGCCGAGTCGCTCCAGCGGGGCGCCCGCGTGATCGTCTCGGGCCGACTGCGTCAGCGGTCCTACGAGACCCGCGAGGGTGAGAAGCGCACCGTCATCGAGCTGGAGGTCGACGAGATCGGCCCGTCGCTGCGCTACGCCACGGCGAAGGTGCAGAAGATGTCCCGCTCCGGCGGCGGCGGCTTCGGCGGCGGTGGTGGCCAGGGCGGCGGAGGCAACTCTGACGACCCCTGGGCCTCGGCTGCACCGGCTCCCTCGCGCGGTGGTTCGGGCGGCGGAAACTTCGACGAGGAGCCCCCGTTCTAATGGCGCCGAGCGCCCGCGATCGCAAACCAGGAGCAAGAGCAATGGCCAAGGCTGCGGCACTTCGCAAGCCGAAGAAGAAGGTGAACCCGCTCGACAAGGACGGGATCACCTACATCGACTACAAGGACACCGCGCTGCTGCGCAAGTTCATCTCCGACCGCGG
>JBARAE010000565.1:0-7738 GCA_049791715.1 Micromonospora sp. | reverse complement strand
GGCCGGCGTCGTGCCGGGCCGTTGCCCGTACGCTGCTGCGGTGCTCGCCGCCTTCGTGCCGATCTGGACCCTCACCGGCCTGGGCTGGCTGACCGGCCGGTACCGGCTGCTGGGCGGCGAGGCGGAGCGGGTGCTCGGCGGCTTCGTCTTCCATCTGGCGATGCCCGCCGCCCTCTTCACCGCGCTGTCCCGTACCCCGCTGGAGTTCCACGCCCGGGCCCTCGGTGCGTTCGCGGTCAGCACCGTCGTCACCATGGCGCTGGCCTTCCTCCTCGCGGTGCGGATGCGCCGGGCCACTGGGGAGGCCACCATCGGCGCGATGGCCGCCGGGTACGTGAACTCGGCCAACCTGGGCATCCCGGTGGCGCTGCAGGTGGTGGGCGACGCCGCCTTCCTCACCGAGGTGCTGCTCTTCCAGGTGCTGGTGGTGACCCCGGTGATCCTGGTGCTGCTCGACCGGGGCGCCGGGCGGCCGCTGCGTCCCGGCCGGCTGCTGACCCTGCCGCTGCGCAACCCGGTGATCGCCGGGCCGGCCCTCGGCGCCCTCTGCTCCGGCCTGGGGTGGCGCCCGCCGGAGCTGGTGGCCGGTCCGCTGGCCCTGCTCGGTGCGGCGGCGGTGCCCACGGCGCTGGTGGCGCTCGGACTCTCCCTGACCGAGGGGGGACCGCGGCCGACCGGCGCCGGCGGGGAGGTGGCGGTGTTGTTTGGTCTGAAGCTGGTCGTCCAGCCGCTGATCGCCTGGCTGGCGGGCCTGCTCGCCGGTGTCGGTGCGGCCCAGCTGCTGCCGCTGGTGGTCTGCGCCGCGCTGCCCACGGCGCAGAACACCTACATCTTCGCCCGCGAGTACGGCAGCGGCGCGCCGGTCGCCCGGTGGACCGTGCTGGTGAGCACCGCCCTGTCGATGGTCACCCTGGCGCTGATCGGCTGGCTGCTGGCATGAACCGCCTTGTGCCGGTCGCCGCCCGGTGACATGATCATCGGCGTCAGCACGAGGTGAGAGGGGGTGTGGTCGATGTCCATCGTGAACAGTCCCGCGCCCCGCCCCGGTCACCGCTGACAGCATCCCGCGGGGCGCATTCTCCTCAGGAGGAAGCACCGTGAGTGCGTTCATTCACTGCGTCACCGTCGAGTCCGACGACCCGTACACCCTGGCCGGCTGGTGGGCGGAGGTGCTCGACCGCCGCCTGCACGACGACGATCACCCGGGCGACCCGGAGGCCGTCCTGGTCGCGCCCGGCGGCCACGGCCCCGACCTGCTCTTCGTCGAGGTCGGAAAGCGGCACGGCAAGGGCGCGTTCCACATCGACCTGCAGCCGGCCGACCGGACCCGCGACGCCGAGGTCGAGCGGCTGCTCGGCCTCGGGGCCGCGCTGGTGTCCGACCGCCGCCGGCCGGACGGCACCGGTTGGGTGGTGCTCGCCGACCCGGAGGGCAACGAGTTCTGTGTGACCCGGAGCGCGGCGGAACGCGCCGCGGCGTAGCCGCCGGTGACGGCGACGGGCCCCCTCCGCAGAGGCGGAGGGGGCCCGTTTCACCCCCGGTCGGGTCAGCTCTTCTGCTCGATCTCGCCACGCATGGCGACGAACTCGGACTGCAGGTCCGCGGCGGACTTGAAGTAGGTGATCACCACGCCGAGGCTGCCGCGGTCGGCCCAGACGCAGACGCCGACCGGCACGTCGTCGGCCTTACCGTCGCCGCACCTGGCGTCGCCGCCCAGCGGGCCGGGCTCGACCGTCTTGAACTCCTTCACCGTGAGCTCGGTGGAGAGGTCCTTGGTGGCCGTGTCGAGCTCGCCCTTCGGGTTGGCCATCACGCCGGACGCCGCGGCGATCATGACCAGGTCCTTCTTCGCCGGGTCGCCGTAGAAGCCGCCGGCGGTGCTGGTGGCATCCGGCACGTCCTTCTTCATCTCCGTGAGCATCTGCTCGGCGGCGGACGTCAGCTCCGGATCGGTCACCTTGGCCCGGCCCCCGAGCGTCGCCGGCGTGGTCACCCGGGTCTTGGTCGCGTCGACCACGTCGCCGACCTCGTCCTTGGCGGCGAACCAGAGTACCGCCGCGCCGCCCAGGCAGAGCACCACCACGACGGCAAGAGTGATCAGCAGGATCCGGCCGAGGTTCGACTTCTTCTTCGGCGGCGGGCCGGCGGGGGAGCCCTGCGGCTGGCCGGTCTCCAGGTAGCCGTACGGCGAGGCCGGCTGCTCACTGCCGTAGCCGCCGCCGTACTGCGGGGACTGCTGCTCGGTCGGGTAGCCGCCGTACTGCTGGCCCGGCTGCCCGCCCGGGTACCCGCCGTACTGCGGGCCGGGCTGCTGCGGGGCCGAGGGGTAACCCCCGTACTGCGGGCCGGGCTGCTGCGGCGGCGGGTAGCCGCCGGGCTGCTGCTGGGGCGGCGGGTAGGAACCGGGGTAGGGGTTGGACGGCGGCTGGGACATGCGGCAGCTCCAGGTGAAGATCGGGACGGATGATCGTAGCCAGGCCGACCGACACGTCGCTCCCCGGCCACCGCCCAGGTGACGAAATCGCGGCCCGTCCGTGACCCTGGCGCCGAAATGACGATCGCGGTGGCCGGTTCGTCCGGACCGGACGGCCGACCACCGCGAACGCGGGGGAGCAGGGGTGGATCAGCGGGGCAGGCTGGCGACCCCACGCGGCAGGAATCGCCGGCCGGCGACCCGCTCGGAGGTGCCCGTCCGGTCCAGGTACGGCGTGACGCCGCCCAGGTGGAACGGCCAGCCGGCGCCGAGGATCATGCACAGGTCGATGTCCTGCGCCTCGGCGACGACGCCCTCGTCGAGCATCAGCCGGATCTCCTGCGCCAGCGCGTCGAGCGCGTTCTGGCGCACCTGCTCAGCGGTCAGCGGCTGGTCGCCGACCACGAGCAGCTTGGCGACCTCCTCGTTGACCTGGTCGTCGACCACGATCGGCTGACCGGAGTCGGCGATCCGCTTGAGGTTCTCGCTGACCCCGAACCGGTCCGGGAACGCGGCGTGCAGGGTGCCGCCCACGTGGTACGCGACGGCCGGCCCGACCAGCTGGAGCAGGGCGAGCGGACGCATCGGCAGGCCCAGCGGGTCCAGCGCGCTGTTCGCCACGTCCAGCGGGGTGCCCTGGTCGACGGCGGCGAAGACGGTGCCGAGGAACCGGGTGAGCAGCCGGTTCACCACGAACGCGGGAGCGTCCTTGACCAGCACGCTCGACTTCTTCAGCTGCTTGCCCACGGCGAACGCGGTGGCCAGCGTGGCGTCGTCGGTGCGCTCGCCCCGGACGATCTCCAGCAGCGGCAGCACGGCGACCGGGTTGAAGAAGTGGAAGCCGACCACCCGCTCCGGGTGCTCCAGGTCGGCGGCCATCTCGGTGATGGAGAGCGACGAGGTGTTCGTCGCGAGCACCGCCTCCGGCTTGACGATCTTCTCCAGCTCGGCCCAGACCTGCTTCTTGACGCCCAGGTCCTCGAAGACGGCCTCGATGACGAAGTCGGCGTCCGCGAAGACACTCTTGTCGACCGAGCCGCTGACCAGGCCGTACAGCTTGGCCGCGGTGCCCTTGTCCATCCGGCCCTTGGAGACGGCCTTCTCGATCTGGGTGTGCACGTAGCCGACGCCCTTGTCCACCCGGGCCTGGTCCAGGTCGGTCATGACGACCGGCACCTGGAGGCGGCGGGCGAAGAGCAGGGCGAGCTGGCTGGCCATCAGGCCGGCGCCGACGATGCCCACCTTGGTCACCGGTCGGGCCAGGCCCTTGTCCGGCGCGCCGGCCGGCCGCTTGGCCCGCCGCTGCACCAGGTCGAAGGCGTACAGGCCGCTGCGCAGCTCCTCGGAGAAGACCAGGTCGGCCAGGGCTTCGTCCTCGGCGGCGGTGCCGGTGGCGAAGTCCGCGTCCTTCGCGGTCTCCAGCAGGTCCAGCGCCTTGTACGCGGCCGGGACGGCGCCGTGCAACCGCTGGTCGAGGGTCTGCCGGGCGAAGTAGAGCACGCCCGCCCACATGTCCTTGTCGACCTCGGGCCGGGTCACGGTGACGTCGCCCCGCACCACGCCGGCGGCCCACTCAAGCGACCGCTCCAGGAAGTCCGCCGGCTCCAGCAGCACCTCCGCGATGCCCATCTCAGCAGCCTGCTTCGGCTTGAGCATCGTGTTCTGCATGAGCGGGTTCTGGATGATCACCTGGGTGGCGGCCGGGATGCCGATCAAGTTCGGCAGCAGCTGGGTGCCGCCCCAGCCGGGAACCAGACCGAGCGAGACCTCGGGCAGCGCGAGCGCCGCCGCGCCGGCCGAGAGGGTCCGGTAGTGGCAGTGCAGCGCCAGCTCCAGGCCGCCGCCCATCGCCGCGCCGTTGACGAAGGCGAAGGTGGGGATGTCGCTGTCCTTGAGCCGGGCGAAGACCCGGTGACCGAGCCGGCCCACCTCCAGCGCCTGCGCGCGGTCGGCCAGCGCCGGCAGGCCGACGATGTCCGCGCCGACGCAGAAGATGTACGGCTTGCCGGTGACCCCGATGAACGCCGGGTTCGCCGCGAGCGCGGCGGTGATCGCCTCGTCCAGGCTGGTCAGCCCGGCCGGGCCGAAGGTGTTCGGCCTGGTGTGGTCGAAGCCGTTGTCCAGGGTGATCAGAGCGGCCGGGCGGTCCAGCCCCGGTACGTTCACCTGGCGCAGCAGCGCCTTGGTGACGACCTCGTTCGGTGCGGTGAGCGCGCTCACTTGTCTCCACCCTCCCAGTGCGGGTTCTCCCAGATGACCGTCCCGCCCATGCCGATGCCGATGCACATGGCGGTGAGGCCGTAGCGGACCTCGGGGTGCTCGGCGAACTGCCGGGCGAGCTGGGTCATCAGCCGGACGCCCGAGGAGGCGAGCGGGTGACCGATGGCGATCGCACCGCCCCACGGGTTGACCCGCGGGTCGTCGTCGGCGATGCCGAAGTGGTCCAGGAAGGCGAGCACCTGGACGGCGAAGGCCTCGTTCAGCTCGAACAGGCCGATGTCGTCGATGGTCAGGCCGGCGATGCGCAGCGCCTTCTCGGTCGACGGGATCGGGCCGACGCCCATCACCTCGGGCTCGACACCGACGAAGCCGAACGACACCAGCCGCATGGCGATCGGCAGGCCCAGCTCGCGGGCGACGTCCTCGGAGGCGAGCAGGCTGGCCGTGGCGCCGTCGTTGAGGCCGGCCGCATTGCCCGCGGTGACCTTGCCGTGCGGGCGGAACGGGGTCTTCAGGGTGCCCAGCTTCTCCAGCGAGGTCTCCCGGGGAGCCTCGTCCACGGTGGCCAGACCCCAGCCGGCCTCCGGGTCGCGGACCGCGACCGACACCAGGTCGCCCTGGAGCTTGCCGTTGGCGTACGCCTTCGCGGTCTTCTGCTGCGAGGCGAGCGCGAACGCGTCGGTGCGCTCCTTGGTGATGTGCGGGACCCGGTCGTGCAGGTTCTCCGCGGTGGCGCCCATGACCAGGGCGGACGGGTCGACCAGCTTCTCCGCGATGATCCGCGGGTTGGGGTCGACGCCCTCACCCATCGGGTGGCGGCCCATGTGCTCGACGCCGCCGGCGATGGCGATGTCGTAGGCGCCCATGGCGATTCCGCTGGCGACGGTGGTGACGGCGGTCATCGCGCCGGCGCACATCCGGTCGATCGCGAAGCCGGGCACCGTCTTAGGCAGGCCTGCCAGCAGGGCGGCGGTGCGGCCGATGGTCAGGCCCTGGTCGCCGATCTGGGTGGTGGCGGCGATGGCGACCTCCTCGACCCGCTCCGGCGGCAGCTGCGGGTTACGGCGCAGCAGTTCGCGGATGCAGCGGATGACCAGGTCGTCGGCGCGGGTGTTGGTGTACATCCCACCCGCCTTGCCGAACGGGGTGCGGACGCCGTCGACGAAGACGACATCCCGAACTTCACGGGGCACTTGAGCCTCCTAGCCGGCACTGGCGTTTCCTGGGATGCTACTCGCCAGTAACCAACGCCGACACCACCCCCCGTGTGGCCCAGCCCACACCCATCCCGGCCGTCGTTCAGCCGTCGATCATGGAGTTGGCGGCGATGTGGAGCTCCGAAAGTGCCGCCAACGCCATGATCGACGCGGGGGTCAGGGCTTCGGCTCGGCCAGGGCCGCCGTGAGGTCGGAAAGGAGGAGAGCGATCTGCCACTCGCGGGCGTTGAAGCCGCGCAGCGTCTCGGCCACCGTCTCCTCGGTGATCTCCTCCGGCGGGACCCAGGCCAGGCGGCGGATCGAGTCCGGCGCGATCAGGTTCTCCGGGGGCAGGTTGTGCTCGCCGGCGATCCGGACCACCACCTCCCGGCAGCGGGCCAGCCGGGCCGCGGCCACCGGGTCCCGCTCCGCCCAGCGGTGCGGCGGTGGCGGGCCCTCCACGGTCGGGGCCACCGGAAGCGCGTCCTCCGGCAGCTGGCGGGCGTCGTCCAGGGCGGCCAGCCAGGTCCGGGCCAGCCGGCGTACCGAGCGGCCGCCGAAGCCGGGCAGGGTGAGCAGGGTCTTCTCGTCCTTCGGGTCCAGCTCCGCCGCGGCCACGATCGCCGAGTCGGGCAGTACCCGGCCCGGCGCGGCGTCCCGACGGGCGGCGATCTGATCCCGGGCGTACCAGAGGGAACGGACCCGGGCCTGAGCCCGCGCTCCCCGTACCCGGTGGATTCCGGAGGTACGCCGCCAGGGCTCGGCACGGACCCGCGGCGGCCGGGCGCCGGAGCGGACCAGGGCGGCGAACTCCTCCGCCGCCCACGCCGACTTGCCCTGGCGGGTCAGCTCCTCGTCGAGGGCGTCCCGGAGGTCGACCAGCATCTCCACGTCCAACGCGGCGTAGGTCAGCCAGGACTCCGGCAGCGGCCGGCTCGACCAGTCCGCCGCCGAGTGGTGCTTCTCCAGGGTGTAGCCGAGGAGCTGCTCGGTCAGCGCGGCCAGACCGACCCGCTCGAAGCCGGCCAGCCGGGCGGCGAGCTCGGTGTCGAAGAGGCGGCGCGGGCGCAAGCCCACCTCGGCCAGGCAGGGCAGGTCCTGACTGGCGGCGTGCAGCACCCACTCGGCCTCGCCGATCACGGCGTCCAGCGCAGAGAGGTCGGGCAGCGGAAGCGGGTCGATCAGCGCGGTGCCGGAACCGGCCCGGCGCAGCTGCACCAGGTAGGCGCGCTGGCTGTACCGGTATCCCGAGGCGCGTTCGGCGTCCAGGGCGACGGGGCCCGTGCCGGCCGCGAAGCGGGCCACGACCTCGTCCAGCTCGGCCGGTGTGGCCACCGGCGCAGGGGTGCCGTCACATGGGGCGATCAGCGGTACGGGCCCGCCGGTGGTGGGTTCGGGCCCCGCGTCCGCCGGCTCCGGTGTGGCCGATGACGGGTGCTGCGGTGCGTCTCCCGTACGGCTTTCGGCGGCCCGACGGCGCAGGGGTGGTTCGTCGGTCACCTGACAACCCTAGTGCGCGACCGGAACCGGCGTGCGCAGCCGGTCCGGCGTGTGTCCACGCGATGGCCGCCAGGTGTCGTGACCGGGTCCGGTGGCGCCGGCATGGCAGGGTCGGACATCGGGGGAGACAAACCCCGTTCGCGCAGGTACGGTCCATCGGGCCGCCGACCGCGTCGAGGGACCGGAGGCGGCGTGCGGTGGGGCGTCTACGGGGAGGACGTGGCGATCATGACGGCTGGGTACGGGCCGGGCGACGGAACGCCGGCACACGGCGGCGGCGAGCCCGCCGAGGGCAGCCCCACGCAGCGTCCCGACGCCGAGCGCCCCGGCCCCCTGCCGCCCCGGTTCG
>JBARAE010000564.1:0-2219 GCA_049791715.1 Micromonospora sp. | reverse complement strand
GGGCCGCGCGGTCACGCCGCGCGGCCCTTTCGCATCGTTTGGGGATCCGCGCCGACACGCCACGTGTTTCCGTTGGCGTCCGGTCGGCGCGGCGGTCTGCCTGGTGGGACGATGAGGGCGAACGTCGTCCCGACGGCTGGCGACGACTCCGGTCGACCGGCCCACTGCCACGCCTGACAGTTCGTCAGGACAGTCGGCCACCGGATGTCACTGTGCTGCCTCGCGCAGGCTGGTCGCGCGCCTAGACTGCCGCCGGCGGGACCGGTGGACCGCGCCGGCAATGGGGCCGTCGCGGCACCGAGCAGTCGGGGGTGAGCAGCCCCGAAGAGAGGTGTCTGCATCGTGAAGGTCGGAATCCCACGCGAGGTCAAGAACCACGAGTACCGCGTGGCGATCACGCCCGCGGGCGTCAACGAGTTCACCCGCCACGGTCACGAGGTCTTCGTCGAGTCCGGCGCCGGAGTCGGTTCCAGCATCAGCGACGACGAGTTCGCCGCCGCCGGCGCCAAGATCCTCGGCAGCGCCGACGAGGTCTGGGACGCCGCCGAGCTGGTGCTCAAGGTGAAGGAGCCGATCGCCGAGGAGTACCACCGCATGCGCGAGGGGCAGGTGCTCTTCACCTACCTGCACCTGGCCGCCTCGAAGGAGTGCACCGACGCGCTGATCGACCGGAAGGTCACCGGCATCGCGTACGAGACGGTGGAGCTGCCGGACCGCTCGCTGCCGCTGCTCGCCCCGATGTCGGAGGTGGCCGGCCGGCTCGCCCCGCAGGTGGGCGCCTTCTACATGATGCGCACCGGCGGTGGCCGGGGCGTGCTGCCGGGCGGTGTCTCCGGCGTGTACGCGGCGAAGACCGTGGTGATCGGCGCCGGCGTCTCCGGCATGAACGCCGCGGCGATCGCCCTGGGCCTGCAGTCCGAGGTGCTGCTCCTGGACAAGAACGTGGCCCGGCTGCGCCAGGCCGACGCGATCTACCGCGGTCACCTGCAGACGGTCGCCTCCAACGCGTACGAGATCGAGCGGGCCGTGCTCGACGCGGACCTGGTCATCGGCGCCGTGCTGGTGCCGGGCGCGAAGGCCCCGAAGCTGATCTCCAACGAGCTGGTATCCCGGATGAAGCCGGGCAGCGTGCTCGTCGACATCGCCATCGACCAGGGCGGCTGCTTCGAGGACTCGCGTCCCACCACGCACGCCGACCCGGTCTACAAGGTGCACGAGTCGATCTTCTACTGCGTGGCCAACATGCCCGGCGCGGTGCCGAACACCAGCACCCACGCGCTGACCAACGTGACCCTGCCGTACGCCCTCGAGCTGGCCAACCAGGGCTGGCGGGAGGCGCTGCGCCGCGACCCGGCCCTCGCCCTGGGCCTGAACACCCACGCCGGCCAGGTCGTCTACGGCCCGGTCGCCGATGCGCACGGCATGGAGACGCTGCCGCTGGCCGAGGTGCTGGCCTGACCGCAACGCAGGACAGGGCCGGCGCGGGGGTGGAACCCGCGCCGGCCCTGCGCCGTGCCGTCCGCGGCTACCTCGACCACCTCACGGTCGAACGCGGGCTCTCCGCCAACACGCTCTCCTCGTACCGGCGGGACCTGGACCGTTACCTCGCCACCCTGGCCGCCGCCGGGGTGACCGACCTGGCCGCCGTCGGGGCCGCCGAGGTCGAGTCGCACCTGGCCCGGCTGCGCGCCGGCGATGACGAACATCCGCCGCTGGCGGTGTCCTCCGCCGCCCGGGCCGCCAGCGCGGTGCGCGGCCTGCACCGGTTCGCGCTGCGCGAGGGAATGGCCGGCGCGGACCCCAGCCGCGACGTCCACCCGCCGACGCCACCACGCCGACTGCCCCGGGCGCTGCCGGTCGACGACGTGGTCCGGCTGCTGGAAACCGCCGGCGCGGTCACCGCGACCGGCGACCAGGCGCCCCTCGCGCTGCGCGACCGGGCGCTGCTGGAGTTCCTGTACGGCACCGGAGCGCGCATCTCCGAGGCGATCGGCGCGGCGGTGGACGACCTCGACACCGACGAGGGCACGGTGCTGCTGCACGGCAAGGGCGGCCGTACCCGGCTGGTGCCGATCGGCGGGTACGCCGTCGAGGCGCTGCGTGCCTGGCTGGTCCGGGGCCGCCCGGCGCTGGTCGCCGCCGGCCGGGGCACGCCGGCGGTCTTCGTCAACGCCCGCGGCGGCGCGCTGTCCCGACAGGGCGCCTGGACCATCCTGCGC
>JBARAE010000563.1:0-2130 GCA_049791715.1 Micromonospora sp. | reverse complement strand
CGCAACTGCTCCGCGATCCGCTGGAACTCGGGCATCGGGAAGACGTAGAGGCAGCGCTCCTGCCCTTTGGTGATCACGACACCCCCCGCCAGCTCATCCCGGAACTTCGCCGGAAGGATCAACCGGCCTTTGTCGTCCAGGCGCGGAGTGTGGGTGCCGAGGAACATCGGCCCAACCCCCTCGCCCTGAGCGGCGTTCGCGGCGCCGCTGACCCCCCGGGCCGGTGCGGCCCTCCCGGCCTCACCATCGCGCCCCACTCTACTCCACTTCCCTCCACCTGCAACTTAAAACGCCCGTGTGGCGCGCCGCTTCGGACGGTAAAAGCGCACGTCAAAGGGGGTAGAGCGGAGTGGAGGGCCACAGCGCGTCGCACACCGCGTCCGCTACCCGACATTGATCGACTCCATCCGGCCGAGCATCCGCTGACCGTCCGCGGGCCCACCCCGCCCGAACGGATCGTGATCGGCGGCGATCTGGCGGGGTCGCGGGTCCGGTAACCTCGCTCGCGTGACCGACGCGAAGATGCCCATGCGGGCTAAGGTGGCCAGCTCCGTGTCGCGGACCGCCGCGGCGCTGTCGCGGGCCGCGGGCCGTGGCGACGGCTCGGTGATCGGTGGCTGGATCGGCCTCAAGATCGATCCCGACCTGCTCGCCCACCTGTCGGCGGGTCGCGCGATCGCCCTGGTGTCCGGCACCAACGGCAAGACCACCACCACCCGGCTCGCCGCCGCCGCCGTCGGCGTGCTCGGCCGGGTCGCCACCAACTCCTTCGGCGCCAACATGCCCACCGGCCACACCTCGGCCCTGGCGAAGGCCGGCAGCACCCCGTACGCGGTGCTCGAGGTCGACGAGCACTACCTCGCCCAGGTGCTGGAGGCCACCGAGCCGCACGTGGTGGCGCTGCTCAACCTCTCCCGCGACCAGCTCGACCGGGCCAAGGAAGTCGCCATGATGGCGCAACTCTGGCGGGCCGCGCTGGTCCGCCACCCGGACGTGCGAGTGGTGGCCAACGCCGACGATCCGATGGTGGTCTGGGCGGCCAGCCCACCCGCCGACCCGGCCCAGGGGCACATCCCGCCGCACGTCACCTGGTTCAGCGCCGGCCAGCGCTGGCACGACGACTCCTGGGTGTGCCCCGAGTGCGGCTCGACCATCGAGCGCTCCGACGACCAGTGGTGGTGCACCGGCTGCCCGCTGCGCCGCCCCGAGCCGCAGTGGACCGTCGAGGACGACGGCGTGCTCGACCCCACCGGGGCCTGGCACAAGGTGCAGCTGGCGCTCCCCGGGAAGATCAACATCGGGAACGCCGCGACCGCGCTGGCGGTCGCCGCCGAGTTCGGGGTCCGCCCGGTGGACGCGGTCTCCCGGCTCGGCACGGTCACCTCGGTCGCCGGGCGCTACGCCCAGGTCGACCGGGACGGGCGCAACATCCGGCTGCTGCTGGCCAAGAACCCGGCCAGCTGGCTGGAGGCGTTCGACATGGCCGACGAGGCCCCGACACTGCTCTCCATCAACGCCCGTGACCCCGACGGGCTGGACACCTCCTGGCTCTTCGACGTCGACTTCGCCCCGCTACGCGGCCGGCAGGTCCTGATCACCGGCGACCGGGCGTACGACCTGGCCGTCCGGTTGGACGTCAACGACGTGCCGTTCCAGCACGTCAGGAGCTTCGACGAGGCGGTCCGGTCGGTGCCCCCGGGCCGCCTGGAGGTCATCGCCAACTACACCGCCTTCCAGGACATTCGAGCGGAGCTGGACCGTGTCAACTGAGAGCCTGCGCATCGTCTGGATCTACCCCGACCTGCTCTCCACCTACGGCGACCGGGGCAACATGCTGATCCTGGCCCGCCGGGCCCAGCTGCGCGGGATGCCCGTCGAGGCGCTGGAGGTCCGCTCGGACCAGCGGCTTCCCGCCACCGCGGACATCTACCTGATCGGCGGCGGCGAGGACGGCCCGCAGGCGCTCGGCGCCCAGCGGTTGCTCGCCGACGGCGGCCTGCACCGGGCGGTGGCGCAGGGCTCCGTGGTGTTCGGCGTCTGCGCCGGCTACCAGCTCCTCGGCACCTCGTTCTTCGCCAAGGGCACCAAGTGCACCGGCCTGGAACTGCTCGACCTCTCCTCCGACCGCGG
>JBARAE010000562.1:0-2099 GCA_049791715.1 Micromonospora sp. | reverse complement strand
ACCGTCGAGGTCGCCGGGGAGCAGCTCTCGCTCACCGTCGGCCAGCAGGCCACCGAGGTCGGCGGCTTCGCGGTCACCCTGGACAGCGTCACCGACCAGCAGGTCAAGATCCGCGTCGCGCGCGGCGCCGCGAGCTGACCCGGGGCGGCCGGCGGCGGCCCACGTTTGGAAATCTTCCCATCGGGAGATTCTGCCGCCATGTCACTCACCCGGAACGCCGAAGCCACCGCTTCGCAGGCTGCGAACAGCCGGTGGCTCGAACTGTTGACCCGGGCCGGCTTCATCGGCTACGGGATCGTGCACCTGCTCTTCGCCTGGCTCATCGTGCAGATCGCCTTCGGCAAGTCGGGTGAGGAGGGCAACCAGAACGGCGCGCTGCGCACCCTGGGCGCCCAGCCGCTCGGCAAGTTCCTGCTGGTCACGATCGCGGTCGGCCTCGTCGCCATGGCCATCTGGCAGGCCTTCGAGGCGGCGATCGGCCACCGGGGCCTGCGCGGCCGGGACCGGCTCTTCGAGCGGATCGCCTCGGTGGTCCGCACCGTGGTCTTCCTCTGGCTCGCCTGGACCGCCGTGAAGGTGTTCCAGGACGCCAGCTCCAACGCCGCCGACAAGCAGCAGGCGCTCTCCGAGAAGCTGATGGCCTCCGGCGGCGGCCGCTGGCTGGTCGGGCTGGCCGGCCTGGTGATCGCCATCGTCGGCATCGGCATGGTGATCTACGGCCTGAAGAAGAAGTTCGAAAAGAACCTGAAGACCGCTGAGATGAGCCCGAAGACCCACACCCTGGCCCGCCGCCTCGGCATGTTCGGGTACGCGGCCCGCGGCGCCGTCTTCGCCGTCGCCGGCCTCCTGGTCGTGGTGGCCGCGGTGAAGTACGACCCGGAAAAGGCCCGCGGCCTGGACGCCGCCCTGCGCACCCTGCGCGACCAGCCCTGGGGCCCGGTGATCCTCGCGCTGATGGCGCTCGGCATCGCCGCCTTCGGCATCTACTGCTTCCTCCAGTCCCGGTACCGCCGGGTCTGACCTGGTCGATTCCGCGACCGCCGGGCACCATTGGGCCTTTGCCCGAAGCGTCCCCGCCCGGCTGGAGGGAGAAGTGCCTGTGCAGGACTACCTCGAAACGATCGTCGCCGCGCTCGCCGCGGCGACGATCGCGTTGGTGCTGGTCGAGGTGGTGCACCGGGTGATCCGCCGGCTCGGCCGGCGCTCGCTGCTGATGACCGAGCTCACCGACCACGCGCATCGCTCGTTCCAGGTGGCCGCCACCGTGCTCGCCGTTCAGTTCGCCGTTCGGTTCAGCACCGGCTACGCGGTCGGCACGCCCTTCCGCAAGACGGTCCTGCACATCCTGGTGCTGGCCGTCGTCGCCACCATCGCCTGGCTGGTCGCCTCGCTGCTGGTGGTGATCGAGGACACCGCACTCGCCCGGTTCCGGGTCGACGTGCCGAACAACCGGCACGCCCGCCGGGTGCGCACCCAGGTGGTGCTGCTGCGCCGGCTGACCATCGCGGTGGTCGTCGTCCTGGCGCTCGGCGTCATGCTGATGACCTTCCCCGCCGTACGCGGCATCGGCGCCGGTGTGCTGACCAGCGCCGGCGTGGTCGGTGTGGTCGCCGCGCTCGCCGCGCAGAGCCTGCTCGGCAACGTCTTCGCCGGCCTCCAGCTCGCCTTCAGCGACGCGGTACGCCTCGACGACGTGGTGGTCGTCGAGGGGGAGTGGGGCCGGATCGAGGAGTTGACCCTCAGCTACGTGGTGGTGCAGATCTGGGACGACCGCCGGCTGATCCTGCCCACCTCCTACTTCACCAGCACCCCGTTCGAGAACTGGACCCGGACGGAGGCGGCCGTCCTCGGCACCGCCGAGTTCGACGTGGACTGGGGCATCCCCGTGCAGGCGATGCGGGAGGAGCTGCGCCGCCTGGTGGAGTCCAGCGACCTCTGGGACGGCCGGGTCTGCGTCCTGCAGGTCACCGACGCCACCGGCGGCATGATCAGGGTTCGGGCGCTGGTCAGCGCCGCGGACGCCGGCAGCCTGTGGGACCTGCGCTGCCTCGTCCGGGAGCACCTGGTGGCCTGGGTGCGCGACCAGCGGCCGACCGCGC
>JBARAE010000561.1:0-5601 GCA_049791715.1 Micromonospora sp. | reverse complement strand
GCTGCGGGGCGACCGGCCCCAGCCGGCCGGTGCCCGCCGCCGGGCCGGCGGTGGGGTCGTCGTGCCCCGGCGCCGCTCGTCTGCTGGTCACGACGTTCATTTCACACCGGTACGGGCGAGGAGCCGGGCAGCTCAGGTCGCGTGTCGGCGACAAATCGGACGAGGTGCGGACGTCCCTCGCCGCGACCCGCCGCACCGGGGCGCCTATTGATTCGCGGGCGGCCCGACGCGGTCACTAGGCTTGCTGCTCATGAGTCACGTTCTCGCGGCGGTGGCCTGGCCGTACGCCAACGGCCCGCGCCACATCGGCCACGTATCCGGTTTCGGCGTTCCCTCCGACGTGTTCGCCCGGTACATGCGGATGGCCGGCCACGACGTGCTCATGGTCTCGGGCACCGACGAGCACGGCACGCCGATCCAGGTGCAGGCCGACGCGGAGGGGGTCACCCCGCGCGAGCTGGCCGACCGGTACAACCGGGTGATCGCCGAGGACCTGCGGGCGCTGGGCCTGTCGTACGACCTGTTCACCCGCACCACCACCCGCAACCACTACGCCGTGGTGCAGGAGCTGTTCCAGGGACTGCACCGCAACGGCTACATCGTCCCCAAGGTCACCGTCGGTGCGATCTCCCCGTCCACCGGCCGGACCCTGCCCGACCGGTACATCGAGGGCACCTGCCCGATCTGCGGGTACGACAGCGCCCGCGGCGACCAGTGCGACAACTGCGGCAACCAGCTCGACCCGATCGACCTGATCAACCCCAGGTCGAGGATCAACGGCGAGACGCCTGAGTTCGTCGAGACCGAGCACTTCTTCCTGGACCTGCCCGCCCTGGCCGACGCGCTGCGGCAGTGGCTGGACACCCGGGAGGGGTGGCGCCCCAACGTCCTGCGGTTCTCGAAGAACCTGCTCGACGACCTCCAGCCCCGAGCCATCACCCGGGACCTGGAGTGGGGTGTGCCGATCCCCCTCGACGGCTGGCGTGACCGGCCCGACAAGCGGATCTACGTCTGGTTCGACGCGGTCATCGGCTACCTGTCCGCCTCCATCGAGTGGGCCCGCCGCACCGGCGACCCCGAGGCGTGGCGGAAGTGGTGGTCGGCCGACGCCGAGGGCAAGGACGCCCGGGGCTACTACTTCATGGGCAAGGACAACATCGTCTTCCACTCGGTGATCTGGCCGGCGCTGCTCGGCGGCTACTCCGGCGAGGGTTCCCGGGACGGCGAGCCGGGCGAGCTGGGCCGACTCAACCTCCCCACCGAGGTGGTCTCCAGCGAGTACCTGACCATGGAGGGGCGCAAGTTCTCCTCGTCCCGCAAGGTCGTCATCTACGTGCGGGACTTCCTCGAGCGGTACGACGCCGACGCGCTGCGCTACTTCATCGCCGTCGCCGGCCCGGAGAGCAACGACACCGACTTCACCTGGGCCGAGTTCCTCCGCCGCAACAACGACGAGCTGGTCGCCGGCTGGGGCAACCTGGTCAACCGCTCCATCTCGATGGCGGCGAAGAACTTCGGCGCGATCCCGCCGGTCGACCCGGCCGGGCTCACCGAGGCCGACGAGGCGCTGCTCGCCACCGCGAAGGCCGGCTTCGCCACGGTCGGCGACCTGATCGCCCGGCACCGGCAGAAGCAGGCCATCGGCGAGGCGATGAAGGTCGTCGCCGAGGCGAACAAGTACCTCTCCGAGCAGGCCCCGTGGAAGCTCAAGGGCGAGGACGACAAGCCCCGGATGGGCACCATCCTGCACGTCGCCCTCCAGGTGGTCAGCGACGCCAACACGCTGCTCACCCCGTTCCTGCCGCACTCCGCGCAGAAGATCCACGAGCTGCTCGGCGGCACCGGCGTCCACGCGCCGATGCCGGTGATCGAGGAGGTCGAGGACCTCGACGGCGGGCCCGCGTACCCGGTGCTCACCGGCGACTACACGGTCGGCGCGCGCTGGGAGTCCGTACCGCTGGAGGCGGGCCGGCCGCTCGCCGCCCCGAAGCCGGTGTTCCGCAAGCTCGACCCGTCCATCGTCGACGAGGAACTCGCCCGACTGGCCGGCTGAGCAATCGCGCACGTCGAGGCGGCCCCCGGGGATCCTCCCGGGGGCCGCGCCGCGTACCGGTCAGGCGCGGGCCATCGTCGGCGCGCTGACGAAGTCCATGATCGCCTGGTTGACCTCGTCGGCGTTCGTCCACGGGATGCCGTGCGGGGCGCCCGGCAAGGTGATCAACCGGCTGCCGGCCAGCATCGGCTGGAGCCGTTGGCCGGTCTTCGGGTACGGCAGCACGGCGTCCTGGTCGCCCTGGACGATCAGCACCGGCACGTCGATCCGGGTCACGTCGGCCCGGAAGTCGGTGCCCCAGGCGTCCACGCTGTCGTACGTGCCCTTGGCCGACGCCTGCGCGCCGATCTGCCAGTGCGCCCGGAACGCCTCCTCGCTGACCAGCTTCCCCTTGTTCTCGTCCCAGTTGAAGAACATGGTGCAGAACTGGGTGAGGAAGGCGAACCGGTCGGCGAGGATCGCCTGCTTGATGCCCTCGAAGACGCCCCGCTCGACCCCCTCCGGGTTGTCCGGGGTCTGCACCAGCTGCGGCGCGAGCGGGGCCAGCAGGACCGCCCGCTGCACCCGGTTCGACCCGTACGCACCGAGGTAGCGGGTGACCTCGCCGGTGCCCATCGAGTGGCCGATCAGGATCGCGTTCCGCAGATCCAGCTCGGTCATCAGCACGTCCAGGTCGGCGGCGAAGGTGTCGTAGTCGTAGCCGAAGGTCGGCTGGGCCGAGTTGCCGAAGCCACGACGGTCGTAGGTGATCGTCCGGTAGCCGGCGTTCAGCAGGGCCCGGGTCTGCTTCTCCCAGGTCGCCCCGTTGAACGGGAAGCCGTGGATGAGCACCACCGGCTGGCCGGAGCCGTGGTCCTCGTAGTAGAGGTCGATGGGCGCGGAATTCTCCGTGCCGACGGTGATGAAGGGCATGCGGGTCTCCTGATGCGGTGCGTGTAGGACGCCCGCGCTTTCCCGACCCGTGCGCACTTATGCGAGCGGGTACGGCAGGTCCACCACCCGGTCGTCGGTCACCTCGGCGCCCGGCGCCCAGGTCTCGTAGACGCCCCGTTGGTGGCACTGCGCCCCGGTCCCGACCACCGCGTCCGGGTCCGGCCGGCACAGCCGCAGCCGCAGCCAGCCCGCCTCCTTTCGGAGCACCAGGCACGGCACGCCCCGCCAGGTGGCGTGCCGCACCCGCCGGGCCGCCGCGTCCACCGGGTAGCGGGCCGCCCGGGTCATCGCCAGCACCCGGAACCCGCCCGGCAGGTCGGCCACCGCCTCGTACTCGCTGCCGGCGTACACGCCCACGAGCTGGGTGGAGCGGGGCGCGTCGCCGGTGGGCACGTACTCCTGGTCGGGGGAGAGCCCCGGCACCGCGGCGAGCAGGTGCCGCCACTGCGGGCCGACCATCCGGAGCCAGCCGCGCTGCTCCGCCTGATAGCTGTACAACACCACCTCCGCGCCCTCCGCCGGATACGCCAGCAGGGTGGCGTTCGCCGGCAGCGGCAGGTCGGCGAAGTCCCGGGTGATGAACTCCGGGATGAGCTGACCGTTGCTCGGCACGAACCCGGTCCCCAGCACGGGCGGCCCGACCCGGTCCCGGGGCGGCAGCGTGGTCAGGCCGCGGTGCGCCGCGCCGACCGGTACGTCGTAGTCGTCCGGGCCGGCGGCCCGCCAGCGCAGCGCGTACGCCACGCCGGTGCCGTCCTGGCCACCCTCGCCGTCGGCGCGCAGCACCGCCAGCGCGGCCGGCGTGCGCAGGTGCGCCACGTCGTGCTCCCGGTAACAGAAGCCGTGCGGCAGCCAGCCCCGCACGTACCCGGCGAGCTGCCGGGCGGAGAGCACCTTGATCATCCGGGTGCCCGGGCGGATCACCGCCGAGCCGCGGACCGCGGCGAGCACCGGGTCACCGGCCGCGGCGGGCTGCTGGCTGAGCTGATGCACCTGCGCCCAGCCCCGCTCCCGGTGCAGCGGCACCAGCAGCGGCGTCTCCGCCTCCTCCGCCGGCTCCGCCGCCCCGTGCACCGCGGTCACCTCGGTGACGTGCACGAACTTCCGCCACGGCAACGGCGCGCCGGTCCGGGGCGCCCACTCGAAACCGGGCACCTCGTCGGCGCTGAACAGCTCGTACGCCGCGCCCCGGGCGATCTCCTCCGCCGGGTGGACCCGGCCGTCGTACGTCACGTGCAGTCCGGTCCGCTCCGGCGCGGCGCCGCTGGCCTGAGGGGGGACGGTCACGACGGCACGCTAAGCGGGCCAGATGCCGAGCACGTGAACAGTCTGTGGCGGTCAGGGAACGTCCCCTGACGGCGGTGTGTGATGCTGGCGGCGATGACCGAGCAGAACGAATCCCGCAAGCAGCGGGCGGCCCGCCGGGCCGGGGAGTTCCCGCCCGCGCCCGAGCCGCTGCCCCGTCCCGTGCTGGACAGCCACACCCACCTGGACATCACCGTCAGCGAGGTCGGGGTACCCGGCGACGGCAGCGCCGAGGACCCGGTCGCCGCCGCCATCGAGGTGGCCGCCGGGGTGCGCGTGGACCGGCTGGTCCAGGTCGGCGTCGACCTCGACTCGTCCCGGTGGAGTGCGGACGTCGCCGACAAGTACGGCGCGGTGCTGGCCACGGTCGCGCTGCACCCGAACGAGGCGCCCCGACTGGCCGACCTGGACGAGGCGCTGCGCGAGATCGAGACGCTCGCCGGCCGGGACCGGGTACGCGGCGTCGGCGAGACCGGGATGGACTTCTTCCGTACCGGCGACGAGGGGCGGGCCGCGCAGGAGGAGAGCTTCCGCGCCCACATCGCCATCGCGAAGCGGTACGGCAAGGCGCTGGTCATCCACGATCGGGACGCGCACGCCGACGTGCTGCGCATCCTCGACGACGAAGGCGCCCCGGACACCGTGGTGCTGCACTGCTTCTCCGGCGACGCGGAGTTCGCCGCCGAGTGTGTCCGCCGCGGCTACCTGCTCAGCTTCGCCGGCACGGTCACCTTCGGCAGCGCCGCCGCGCTGCGCGAAGCCGCCGCCGTCACCCCGATCGA
Organism: Micromonospora sp.; assembly: GCA_049791715.1. Classification (GTDB taxonomy): domain Bacteria; phylum Actinomycetota; class Actinomycetes; order Mycobacteriales; family Micromonosporaceae; genus Micromonospora. The sequence goes on along the minus strand of JBARAE010000561.1, from coordinate 528 downwards.
CCAGCTGCTCGTGGAGACCGACGCGCCGTACCTGACCCCCATGCCGCACCGGGGACGGCCGAACGCGTCGTACCTGATCCCGCTCACCGTCCGGTCGCTCGCCGCGACGACCGGGACGGACCTCGACGAGCTCTGCGCGGCGATCTCGGCGACCGGCGACCGCGTCTTCGGCCCGTGGTGAGCGGACCAGAGCCCGCCGCTACGCTACGGGGCGTGACCGGTCTCCTCGGCCCGGCGGAGATCCGGGAACTCGCCGTCCGCCTCGGCGTCGCCCCCACCAAGAAGCTCGGCCAGAACTTCGTGCACGACCCGAACACGGTTCGCCGCATCGTCACCGCCGCCGGGCTCGCCCCGGACGACGTGGCCCTGGAGGTCGGGCCCGGGCTCGGCTCGCTCACCCTGGCCCTGCTCCCGGTGGCCGCGCACGTGCACGCCGTGGAGATCGACCCGACGCTGGCCGGCGCGCTCCCGGAGACCGCCGCCCGGCACGCCGGCCCGGACGCCGGCCGGCTCACCGTGCACCACGCC
>JBARAE010000560.1:0-2256 GCA_049791715.1 Micromonospora sp. | reverse complement strand
CCGCGGTCGTGCTCCACCTCCTCGACGGAGGATCGGGTCAGGCTCACGCACGCACTCCGGTCGGGGCGAGCGCCCCGTTCCACTGCGGCCAGGCGGGCAGCACGACCTGCGGCGGGGTGACGGGCCGCTCCCCGCGCTCCTCGCGCAGCAGGCGCGGGATCTCGTCGGCCCAGCCGAACCGGTCGGAGGCGACCACCCGGCTACGGACGTGGGACAGGAAGTCGGTGAGGATCTCCCGCTCCCGTTGGCGCAGCTGCGCGTATCCCTGGTCGCCGATGGTGATCGCCGGCGCCAGGTACCGGAACGGCGGGAACCCGTACGCGTCGTCGGTGTTCTGGATCATCCGCTCCAGCGTCTCGGCCTGATCGAGCTCACCGATCCGGGGCGCGCCGCGTTCGATGATGAACAGCTCCTCGATCCGGGCGCTGGTCCCGATCCGGCACGGCACCAGCCGGTCGACGCTGTACTTGGGCGGCGGCACCAGCCGCTGGGTGATGGCGTTGATGCCCATGATCGGCACGTTGAACTTGCTCAGCGTCAGGGCCAGCGAGCGGCCGCCCTTGGAGTGCAGCCGGCTCTGGAACTGCAGGCGGCGCCACTCGGCCGGGGTCAGGTCCTGTGCCTGCACCGCCCGGAGGGTGTGCGCGCTGATGGTCAGCGGCTTGGGGAAGCACATCGCCACGCCGTCGGGGCTGATCAGGGTCATGTCGTCGGAGAGGAAGAGCCCGCCGTGGTCGCGCAGCAGGCGCAGCACGGTGGCGGTCTTGCCGGTGTCGGTGAGCGCCGACAGCATCACCCCGACGCCGTTGAGGCTGATGCAGGCCGAGTGCAGCAGCATGTGGCCCCGCGACACGAGCACGAACCGCAGCAACGCCTCGATGATGTTGGTGTAGACCACGTGCGGTGAGCGGGCCAGCAGCGGCCCGACCTGGATGTCGATCGGCGAGCCGAGCCGGATCCGGAAGTTCGCCCCCAGCCTGCCGAGGTGCTCCTCGTACCGCAGGACCGACTGGTGGGCGTACTCGGTCATGGCGGCCCGGCGGCGGGGCCCGCGGCCGCCCACGTCACTGACCCGGACGGCGATGTCGACGTCCTGGTCGGCGACCCACTGGGCCCGGAAGAACTCCAGCTCCGGCAGCATGATCTGGGAGCCGATGGTGACCACCCCGGCCACGTCGTAGCGGTACTTGAGGTACTGGTACCGCTTGCGCGACGGGGCGGCGGCCGCCTCGGGGGCGTCCAGGTTGACCAGCATCCGCACCGGATCGCGCCGGCCGGTGGCGCCGGAGGTGTAGATGACCCGGTCGTTGACGAGGAACCGGACGAGGAAGAGCGCGACCAGGGTGAGTGCGTTGGCGGTCAGGATCCCCACGCCGGCCCAGACCAGCGCCTGCAGCACCGGCAGCCGCAACAGCAGCAGCAGGTTGTTGAGCAGGAAGAAGCGGGCCGCCCGGCCGGCCAGGGAACCGTGCCGGTTGCGGCGGTAGATCAGCGCCTCGACGAGGACGAAGTTCCACGAGGTCGACAGCTGCGTGGCCAGTGCGGCGCCGAGCAGGTGGTGCAGGCTGGCCGCTTCGTAGAAGAACCACAGCGCGGCGGTGTTGACCACCATTCCGGACAGTCCGACCAGGCCGAAGGCGACCAGCCGGACCAGCTCGCGCAGTCGGTCCCGGCCGGCGGACGGGCGTTCGCGCATCTGACCGACGAGCCGCTGGCTGCGCAGCCGCGACAGGTGTCGCAGGAAGGTGAGCCCTTCCCGCAGCGAGGCCTTCGAGTGCCCGGCGTGCCGGGGAGCCATCTCGTAGGCGACCTCCGCGACCCGGGCGGCGGGGTGACGGACGAGCAGCTCCAGCAGGACCTTGAAGCCGATCGGGTTCACCCGGTCCATGTCGACCGCCGACCGGCGGAAGGCGAACAGGCCGCTCATCGGATCGCTGACGGTGCTCAGGCGGCGCGGGAACAGGCTCTTCGTCAGGCGCGTGGCCCAGGAGGAGGTGGCCTCCCGGGCGGCGCCGTCCAGGCCCTCGTTGGAGCCTTCGCCGGCGTAGCGGGTGCCCATCACCACGTCCACGTCGTGCCGCATGGCGATGCCCGCCAGCATGGCGGCCGACTCCGGTGGGTGCTGGAGGTCCGCGTCCATCACGAGGACCCACTCGCCGCGCGCGTGCCGAGCGCCGAGCACCACGGCGCCGCCGAGCCCGCCGGTGCGCGCGCCGGGCGAGCGGTGCAGCAGGCGTACCGGGACCCGGGCGTCGG
>JBARAE010000559.1:0-2024 GCA_049791715.1 Micromonospora sp. | reverse complement strand
GTCCACCAGCGCCTCGCCGGTGGCCAGGCCGACCCGGACCCGCAGCCGGATGCCGGCCGGCGCCCGCCGGTCGAGGGCATGCTGGATCTCCAGCCCGGCGCGCACGGCGCGGTACGCGTCGAAGCCGTCCGACCCGTGCGCGCCGAAGAGCGCCATCACCGCGTCACCGACGTACTTCTCGACCACGCCGTTCCACCGGCGCAGCACACCCGCGACGGTGTCGAAGTACGCCCGTTGCAGCGCCCGCACATCCTCGGGGTCGAGCCGCTCCACCAGGGCGGTCGAGCCGACGATGTCGGCGAAGAGCACGGTGACCGTCCGGCGCTCCTCGGGCACCGGCCAGTACGCCGGCCCGACGAGTTCCGGGCTCCCCGCAATTGTGGACATTCGCATCGCACCCACCCTTTCCCCCCGTCTGGTGCCTGACGACTCCCGGAGACTTTCACCACCGGGCTCTCGGGGGATCGGTAGGACGACGTATGTCGGCCACCCGCAACCTTTAGTCGTAATGTCGACGCGAGGAGTACCACAAGGGCCGTGAGCCCGTAGAACGGTGCCGGAACCTGTGATTAGGCTGCGGGCCATGGCCAGCGATGTGGACACCGCACCGCTCATCGGCCGTGCCGACCAGCTGACGACACTCCGGTCGGCGCTGCTCGACGACGTCGCGCAGGGGCACACCGCGGCGGTCTTCCTCACCGGCGAGAGCGGGGCGGGCAAGACCCGGTTGCTGGGCGAGATCAGCGAGCGGCTCCGGGACGCCGGCGCGCTGGTGCTGACCGGCTCCTGTCTGGACATCGGGGACGCGTCGCCGTTGCATCCGCTCCGGCAGGCGCTGCGCCGCCTCGACGGTGAGCTCACCGCCGCGCAGGCGCGTACCTCCTCCGCGGTGCGCAGCCTGCTCCAGATGTTCGACGACGAGACGCCGGGGCCGGACGGCGCCGGGGCGCTGCTGGAGCGGGTCTCCCGCGGCCTGCACCTGGTCGCCGGCGGCCGGCCGCTGGTGCTGGTCCTCGACGACCTGCAGTGGGTCGACCGGAGCACCCGCCAGCTCCTGCTCTACCTGCTCGCCGGCCTGGGCGACCTCCAACTGTCGGTGCTCGCCGCGATTCGCGCGGAGTCCCTGCAGGGTGCCCACCCGCTGCGTCGGGTCCTCACCGAGCTGCGCCGGCTGCGCTCGGTCCGGGTGCTGGACCTGGCGCCGCTGGACCGGGCGGACACCGACCGGCTGGCCGCGGCCATCGTCGGCCGGCCGCTCGGCCCCGAGGCCGCCGAGCTGGTCTGGCAGCGCAGCGGCGGCAACCCCTTTGTGGTCGAGGAGCTGGCCCGCGACCTGCGCGACGGGCGGGACGGGCTCTCCGACACCCTCCGCGAGATCTTCCTCGCCCGGGTGGACGCGCTGCCTCACCACGCGCACGCGGTGGTGCACGCCGTCGCGGCCGGTGTGGAACCGGTCGAACACTGGCTGCTCGCCCAGGTCGTCCGGCTGCCCGAGGAGAAGCTGATCGAGGCGGTCCGCGCCGCGGTGGCGCACCGGCTGCTGGTCGGGGCGGACGACGGCTACCGGCTGCGGCACCGGCTGGTCGCCGAGGTGCTGGCCCACGAGCTGCTGCCCGCCGAGCGGTCCGCCCTGCACCGGCGCTACGCCGAGGCGTTGACCTCGGCCACCGGCGAGCTGCACCAGGCCCGGCTGGCCCACCACTGGCGTTCGGCCGGCGAGCCGGCCCGGGCGCTGCCGGCCGCGATGGCCGCCGCCCGGGAGGCCGAGCGCCTGCACGGTTACGCCGAGGCACACCGGCACTGGTCGGTGGCAATCCAACTCGCCGACGCCCCGGCGGCCGTCCCGCCGGACCTCGACCGCCCCACGCCGATCGACGTCGACCGGGCCGAGCTGCTGGAACACGCCGCCGAGGCCGCGCACCACTGCGGTGAGCACGCCCGCGCGCTGGCGTTGCTGGAGGAGCTGGCCCGGGACCCGGCCGGCCCGCCCGCCTGCGCCCTGCACATCCGGCGGGCCCGCTACC
>JBARAE010000558.1:0-3854 GCA_049791715.1 Micromonospora sp. | reverse complement strand
CCACCAGCCCGCGCGGCCGGCTGCACCTGGACGCCGGGGCGGTCCAGGCCGTGGTGGGCCGGCGCAAGTCGCTGCTCCCCGCCGGCATCACCGCGGTGGACGGCGCGTTCACCGCCGGGGACCCGGTTGACCTGGTGGACGCCGAGGGCGCGCCGGTCGCCCGGGGCCTGGTCAACTACGACGCGGTGGAGCTGCCCGGGCTGCTCGGCCGCTCCACCTCGGAACTCGCCGCGGCGCTCGGCCCGGCGTACGAACGGGAGGTCGTCCACCGCGACGACCTCGTACTGCTGTAAGCAGGGGCCCCTTCTCAACGGATCCTGTAGTAAAAGGGGCCCTTCCCAACACCTGAGGAGTGCACGATGAGCGTCGTCGAGCAGGCCCGGCGGGCCCGGGACGCGGCGGAGGCCCTCGCCGTCGCCACCCGTACGGTCAAGGACGCCGCCCTTCACGCGATGGCCGACGCGCTGGTGGCGCGTACCCCGGAGATCCTCGCCGCGAACGCGACGGATCTGGCGGCCGGGCGGGAGGCCGGGCTGACCGCGGCCGTGCTGGACCGGCTGGCCCTCGACGCGGGCCGGGTGGCCGGCATCGCCGAGGCGCTGCGGCAGATGGCGGCGCTGCCCGACCCGGTCGGCGAGGTGGTCCGCGGCTCGACCCTGCCGAACGGCCTGGAGCTGCGGCAGGTCCGGGTGCCCTTCGGCGTGGTCGGCATCATCTACGAGGCCCGCCCCAACGTCACCGTGGACGCCGCCGGCATCTGCCTGAAGTCCGGCAACGCGGCGCTGCTGCGCGGCTCCTCGTCGGCGGCGCACTCCAACGCCGCACTGGTCGCGGTGCTTCGGGACGCGGTGGCCTCGGCCGGGCTGCCGGCGGACGCGGTGCAGCTGCTCGACGCCACCTCGCGGGACTCGGTCAAGGAGCTGATGCGCGCCCGCGGGTTGGTCGACGTGCTCATCCCGCGCGGCGGGGCGTCGCTGATCCGCACCGTGGTCGAGGAGTCGACCGTGCCGGTGATCGAGACCGGCGTGGGTAACTGCCACGTCTACGTCGACGAGGCCGCCGACGTCACCAAGGCGGTCGCGATCACGCTGAACGCCAAGACCCAGCGCCTCTCCACCTGTAACACCGCCGAGTCGCTGCTGGTGCACACCGGCATCGCGGACGCTTTCCTGCCGGCGATGCTGGCCGCCTTCGCCGATGCCGGGGTCACCGTGCACGGCGACGCCCGGGTGGCCGCCCACGCTCCTGCGGTCGTCCCGGCCACCGACGAGGACTTCGCCACCGAGTACCTCTCTGCCGACATCTCGGTCGCCGTCGTCGACTCACTCGACGCGGCGGTCGCGCACATCCGCCGGTACGGCACCGGCCACACCGAGGCGATCGTCACCGACTCGCAGCGCGCCGCCCGCGAGTTCGTGGCGCGCGTCGACGCGGCGGCGGTGATGGTGAACGCCTCCACCCGCTTCACCGACGGCGGCGAGTTCGGCTTCGGCGCGGAGATCGGCATCTCCACCCAGAAGCTGCACGCCCGTGGCCCCATGGGACTGCCCGAGCTGACCAGCACCAAGTACGTGGTCACCGGGGACGGTCACCTGCGCTGAGCGGTGTCCCACCCGGCTGGAGCTCAGGGGGTGGGTGCGGCCGGCTCGGGCGGCGCGGACTCCGGCGGGGCGGTCGGCCCGTCGAGCTTCGGCCGCGGGATTGGCACGACCGGCGGTACCCGCGGAGGCATCACCTCGGCCGCGGGTGCCGGGCGCGGTGACGGCACCACCGGCGGCGACGGCAGCGCGGCCGGCTGCGGCAGCACGAACGACGTCCCGGCCCCGGGGGCCTCGGGTGTGGTCCGCCGGCAGGCCCGGACCGCCCGCAGCGTGGTGTGCACGTCGAACTGGGGGCCGTCGTCGCTGTCCCAGCCACCGTCGCTGCGTTGCGTCTCGGCGAGCCGACGGCGGGCCGCGACCAGGAGCCACTGCTCCTCGCCCACGTCGACGTGGCGCAGCGTGGCGGCCAGCCACGCGACGTCGTCGGGGGACATGTCCGGGATGCGCTCGGCCAGCACCGCCTGGATTCGCGCCGACTCGTAGTACATCTGCTGGGCGTGCAGGACGGCCGCGCTCAGCCAGCCGGCGGGGAGAAAGGACGGCCAGCTGCCGTCCGCCCTGAGGCCCGTGGCGAGCGCCTGCGCGGCGCCGTGCAGGACGCCCGCGTAGGCGCCACCGACGCGGTGATCCAGCGGGCCGGCGGCGCGGGCGTCGAGCCCCCCGACCGTGAGCCAGAAGGCGACGTTGGCGGTGAGGTAGTACCGGGCCTCCGGGTCACCCGGCTGCGCCCACTCGGGTGCGAACCCGGCCAGCGCCGGATCCTCGTCCCAGCCGCCGTCGGCGAGCTGCCGCGCGGCCAGCCAGTCGAGAGCGTGCCGGGCCGCCGGCCGGCCGAGCCCACCGAGATCGTCCAGCTCGGACAGCCGGAAACAGGTCGCGTCGACGGACGCCACCTCCGATCCCAGGGTGGCCGGCCACCCACCGCCCGGCGCCTGCCCGGCCTCGGCGGCGTCGAGCAGTTCAACCGGCACCGGGGCACCCGTGCGCAGCCGCGAGAGACGCGCGCGATCCACCGCGTCGCCATGCGCCACAACGAAGCCGATCGCCGCGTCCAAGTCCACCACGGCGGACACGCTACCTGTGCAAACGTGGTTACGCCTCAGTAGCTCGGCCGAGGTGGCCCGGCCCACCCCGGGCAGGAAGAAGGGGCCCTTCCGGCGAGGAAAGGGCCCCTTCTGAGGACGGGTCAGTACGCCGGCAGCGACGGGTCGATCTGCTTGATCCAGGAGAGCACGCCCCCCTGGACGTGCACCGCGTCGCGGAACCCGGCCGCCTTGAGCGCGGCGAGCGCCTCGGCGGAGCGGACACCGGACTTGCAGTGCAGCACGATCTGCCTGCCCTGCGGGAGCTTCGCGAGCGCGTCGCCGGAGATGATCTCGCCCTTGGGGATCAGGGTCGCGCCGGGGATGCGGACGATCTCGTACTCGGCCGGCTCGCGGACGTCGACCAGGAAGATGTCCTTGCCCGCGTCCTGCCACTCCTTGAGCTCCAGCGCGGTGATGGTCGAGTCGACCACCGCCTCCTGGGCCTCGTCGGAGACCGCGCCGCAGAAGTCCTCGTAGTCCTCCAGCAGCTCGGTGACCGTCGGGTTCTCGCCGCAGAGCGCGCAGTTCGGGTCCTTGCGGACCTTGATCTTGCGGTAGCTCATCTCCAGGGCGTCGTAGACCATCAGCCGGCCGACCAGCGGCTCGCCGATCCCGGCCAGCAGCTTGATCGCCTCGTTCACCTGGATCGAGCCGATCGACGCGCAGAGCACGCCGAGCACCCCGCCCTCGGCGCAGGACGGCGCCATGCCGGGCGGCGGCGGTTCCGGGTAGAGGCAGCGGTAGCAGGGACCGTGCTCGGCCCAGAACACCGAGGCCTGGCCGTCGAACCGGTAGATCGACCCCCAGACGTACGGCTTGCCGAGCAGCACGGCCGCGTCGTTGACCAGGTACCGGGTGGCGAAGTTGTCGGTGCCGTCGACGATCAGGTCGTACCGGGAGAAGAGTTCCTTGACGTTGTCCCGGTCCAACGAGGTGTTGTGGATCTCCACGTTGACCAGCGGGTTGATCTCCCTGATCGTCGCCGCGGCCGACTCCGCCTTGGAGCGGCCGACATCGGAGACGCCGTGGATGATCTGCCGCTGGAGGTTCGACTAGTCGACGGTGTCGAAGTCGATGATGCCGAGCGTGCCCACCCCGGCCGCGGCCAGGTACATAAGGGCCGGCGAGCCGAGGCCCCCGGCGCCCACACAGAGCACCCGGGCGTTCT
>JBARAE010000557.1:0-5499 GCA_049791715.1 Micromonospora sp. | reverse complement strand
GTGCCGCCCGGCGAGCCCCGCAGGTCACCGGAAGGCGGCCACGTTCCGTGCCGCCCAGTCGGCGAAGGGGCGGGCCGGTCGGCCCAGGATCCGCTCGACGTCGGGGCTCACCCGCTGCTCGGCGTCTGACGGCGTACCGAGGATGCCGAGGGTGGCCTCGACGACCGGCTCCGGCATGAACCCCAGCATCTGCTCCCGGGCCTGCGCGCCGGTCTGCTCGACGAAGCGGACCGGCTCGCCCAGCGCCTGCCCGATCGCCGCCGCCTGCTGACGGGGCGAGATCGGCGCCGGGCCGGTCAGCTCGTACGTCGCGCCGACGTGCGCCGGGTCGCGCAGGGCGGCCGCCGCGACCTCGGCGATGTCGGCCGGGTCGACGGTCGGCAGCGCGACGTCACCGAACGGCGCGACAACCTTCCGTCCCGACCGGACCGTCTCCGCCCACAACACCGTGTTGGAGTGGAAACCCGCGGGTCGCAGCACCGTGGACTCCATTCCGGACACCGCGAGGGTCTCCTCCATCTGCCCGGGGTGCCGCCCGGTCGCGACCCCCTGCGAGGACAGGTAGACCACCCGCCGGATCCCGGCCTCCCGTGCCAGGCGAAGAATGCCGCTCGGGTCGCCCGCCGCGAGCAGGTCGCCGGAGAGCAGCAGGAACAGGGCCTCAGCACCGTCCAGTGCCGCCCTGAGGGTGACCGGCTCGCCGAGGTCCGCGTCGACCGACCGCACCCCGCTCGGCAGGCCCGCCGCCGACGCCTTACGCGACACCGCTGTCACCGTCTCGCCGGCGGATACGAGCGCCTGCACCAGCGGGCGTCCCACGTTGCCGGTAGCTCCCGTCACCACGATCATCGTCACTCCCTTTCGTCGTGTTCCTGTGGACGGAGAGGACGTTACGTGCCTGGGTATAGTAGGTACCTAGAGGAAAGTATTGGGATCGGGAGGAATTGTGACCGCAGACACCCAGCCGCCGCGCGTGGCCGACCCGGCGCAGGCCTGCCCGATCGCCCCGGTGGTCGACATCGTGTTCAGCCGGTGGACCACCCCGATCCTCTGGGCGCTCAACGAATACGGCCGGCAGCGGTTCGTCGAGCTGGAACGCCGCCTCACCACCATCACCCCGAAGGTGCTGACCCAGCGCCTTCGGCAGTTGGAACGCGACGGCCTCGTGGTGCGCACCTACCACCCGGAGGTGCCACCCCGGGTGGAGTACGAGATCAGCGACCTGGGGCGCAGCCTGGCACCACTGTTCGCCACGCTCGCCGAGTGGTCGAGCGCCAATCTCGACAAGGTCGACCAGGCCCGACTGGGCTACGACGCCCGGGGCCGGGGCGGCACCCGCAGCTGAACCGCTACCGCAGTGGACCCCGGGCGATGGCGGCCCGCATGGCGTCCGGCTCGCCGGCCGGGACGAACTCCAGCCACCAGGTCGCCCCGGCCGCCGCGAGTTCGCGCAGGTAAGACCGCTCGGCGCGTTCGTCGGGGCGGCGCCGGCGGCCGCCGATCGCCACGTCGAACGGTTGCCCGTCGGCGCGGGTCCCGGGCAGCGCCGCCACCAGGTCGTGCACCTCGTCGGGGGTGAAGTCCGACCAGCCGTCGGTGTCCGTGAGCTTGTACGGCACGATCCCGTCGGCGCGTGAGGCGCGGCGCAGTACCGCCTTCGCCTGGGTGCTGCCGCCCACCCAGACCGGCACCCGGGGCGCCTGCAACGGCGCCGGCCGCAGCGTCACCCCGTCGGCCCGGTAGTGCGCGCCCCGGTGCTCGACCCGCTCGCCGCCGAGCAGCCCGACCAGCAGGTCGAGACCTTCGTCGAGCATCGCCGCCCGGGTCTTCAGGTCGGTCGGCTCCCCGAACGCCGCGAGGCCACGGTCCTTCGGGTCGCCGACGCCGACCGCCACGGTGGCCCGGCCGGCGGAGAGGTGGTCGAGGGTGAGCACCTCCCGGGCCAGCTTCACCGGACGTCGACGCGGCAGCGCGGTCACCGTGGTGCCCAGCCGGATGCGCCCGGTACGCGCGGCGATCGCGACCAGCAGCAGCCACGGGTCGTACGTGGGCGGGTCGTCGCCCTCGTAGTAGATGAGGTAGTCCTCGAAGAACACCCCGTCCCACCCGGCCCGCTCGGCCAGCTCACCCAACTCGACCAGGAGGGACGCCGTCACCGCGGGGCCGCCGCAGCAGATCTCCAGTCCGTATCGCATCGTCGCACCGTAGGGCGGCGGTGTGACGGTCGGACGGGCTCAGCCGCGGCGGCGGGCCCGGGCCGCCCAGATGACGTACGCCGGGTCGCGGTCCAGGTTGTGCCGGTCCCGGTCGTAGCGGCGGGTGGTGCGCGGGTCGGCGTGACCCATCGCGTCCTGCACGTCTTCGAGGGGCACCCCCTCCGCGCGGGCGGTGGTGGCGAAGGCGTGCCGCAGCGAGTGCGGCGACAGCTTCGCCCACGCCGGGATGCCGGCCGTCTGCGCCAACCGGCGTACCAGCCGGAACACCGAGTGCCGGTCGAGGCGGCCGCCGGTGGCGGTGACCAGCAGCGGACCGGTCAGCTCCGGCACGGTCACCCCCTGCGCGGCCGCCCGGGCCGCCAGGTAGGCGTCCAGCACGTACGCGGTGCCGGGCGTCAGCGCCCGGCGGCGGACCTTCCCGCCCTTGCCGACGAAGCGGATGCTGCGGTGCCCGCGCTCCGCCCCCAGGTCGTCCAGGTTGAGCGAGACCAGCTCGCCCACCCGCAGCCCGAGGTCCGCCAGGAGCGCGATGACCGCGCGGTTGCGGGCCGCAGTGGGACCGCGCTCCGCATCCGCGGCCGCGAGCAGGGCGTCCACCTCATCCGGCATGAGGCCGATGGTGGCCGAATGGTCCCGGTCGATCCGCGGCCGGTCCGCGCCCGAGACCGGGTTCGCGTTCACCGCGCGCAGCTTGACCAGGAAGTCGTACCAGCTCGACAGGGCCGACAGTCGCCGGGCGACGGTGGCCGGGGTCAGCGGCCGGCCGCTGCGCACGGCCAGCGTGGACTCCAGCGCCCGCCCGTACTCGTTGACGTCGAGGAAGTTCGCCCGTAGCGGGTCAAGGCCGCGTCCGGCACACCAGGTGAGCCAACCGGTGATGTCCCGCCGGTACGCGTCGCGGGTGTGCTCCGACAGCCGCCGGTTACGCAGCCACGCCTCGGTGAAGTCGCTCGGCCCGCCGGGCAGGGCAGGTCGGGCCGACGCGCGGGGCAGGACGTCGGAACGCAGCATGTGAGAAAGGCTCTCAGCCGCGGCGACGAATCGCGACGAGGCGCGCCAGACGGGAATCCGACACCCGGCGGTGCCGCGAGCCATTCGCCCGCCCGGTGGCGGCGCCCGCCGGGCCCGGCGTTACGGTCGGCTCGTGCGCGCCAGCCGGCTGGTCTCCCTGCTGCTGCTCCTGCAGACCCGGGGGCGGATGACCGCGCAGGAGCTCGCCGACGCGCTGGAGGTGTCGGTCCGCACCGTCTACCGGGACGTGGAGTCCCTCGGCGCCGCCGGTGTGCCGGTGTACGCGGACCGCGGACCGGCCGGTGGGTACCGGCTGCTGGAGGGCTACCGGACCCGGCTGACCGGGCTGACCGCGCCGGAGGCGGAGGCGCTGTTCCTCGCCGGCATGCCCGGCCCGGCCGCCGACCTCGGCCTCGGGCCGGTGCTGGCGGCGGCGGAGCTGAAGCTGCTCGCCGCGCTTCCCGACGAGCTGGCGGACCGGGGTGGCCGGATGCGGCAGCGGTTCCACCTGGACGCACCGGGCTGGTTCCGCAACCCGGAGCCGACTCCGCACCTGAGCGCTCTGGCCCGGGCGGTGTGGGAGGACCGGCTGGTCGAGGTCCGCTACCGGCGGTGGAAGACCCCACGGGAGGTCACCCGGATGCTGGCCCCGCTGGGCGTGGTGCTCAAGGCGGGCCGGTGGTACCTGGTGGCTCACTCCGGCGACCAGGTGCGCACCTACCGGGTCGGCGCGGTGCTCGACGTGGTGGTGCGGGACGAGCGCTGCGAGCGGCCGGAGGGGTTCGACCTGGCCACGTACTGGCGGGAGTGGACCGACCGGTACGAGCGGGGCGTCTACCGCGACGAGGCGCGGGTACGGATGACGGTCGCCGCGCTGGAGTTCATGCCGTACGTCTTTCCGCCGGCGATGAGCCGGGCGGCCCGGGCCGCGGCGGGTGAGCCCGACGAGGACGGCTGGGTGCACACCACCGTGCCGATCGAGTCGGTCAAGCACGGGCACGTCGAGCTGCTGAAGCTGGGCGCGGAGGTGGAGGTGCTCGCCCCGGCGGAGCTGCGACACCGGTTCACCGCCACCGCGCACGCCCTCGCCCGGCTCTACCCGGCGGACGGTGCGCCGACCGCGGGGGCGTCCGACGTGGACGCCCCCGGATGACCGTGCCGCCCGATCAGGCCTTGATCTCCTTGCGGCCGTTGCCGTTGGCGGGCGCGGTGATGCTGATCCGCCGCGGCTTGGCGCGGTCGGCGATCGGGATGCGCAGGGTCAGCACGCCGTTCTCGTAGCCGGCCTCGAGCTTGTCGGTGTCGAGGGTGTCGCTGAGGAAGAGCTGCCGGGTGAAGGTGCCCATGGGCCGCTCGGCGGCGACGAGTTCGACGTGCTCCCTTGCTTTAGCGCGCCGGCTGGGCGTCGTCAAGCCGGGTTCGGAGGGTCTTTTCGAACCAGTGCTCGGCGTACCGCCCGTCGTTGTAGGCCGGGATCTCGACGTAGCCCTGCCGGGCGTACAGGGCCCGGGCCTCGACCAGGTCGGCGCGGGTGTCCAGCCGGATCCGGTCCGCACCGGCGGCCCGGGCCCCCTCCTCGACGGCGGCGAGCAGGGCCGCCCCACCGACCGCGCCGCGCCACGAGGTCCGCACGTACACCCGGGTCAGCTCGGCCCAGCCCGGTCGGAAGCGCAGGCCTGCGCAGCCGGCGAGCCGCCCGCCGTGGTGGGCGAGCAGGAGGATCGCGGTGGGAGGCGCCAGGTCGTCGCTGGGGAGCTCGGCCAGCGCCGCGTCCACCTCACCGGGTCGGGCCGGGCGCCGGTGGTAGCGGCGCACCATCTCCTCCATGTACTCCCACAGGAGAGTCACCGCGTCGGGGGTGGTCAGGGCGGGCGGGCCTCGTCGTCCAGGTCGTCACCGCTCGATCGTCGTCGCGCGGTCAACGGGTTTCTCCGGTCAGGGCCGCCAGTAGACGCCGTGGTCGCGGACCAGCAGCATGTCGTCGATCAGGTAGCGGCGCAGCGAGACGTGATCCGCCTCGCCTCCCTCGCACCAGGCCCGCAGCGCGTCGTCGACGGCGCGTTCCGGATACCGGACGCCGGGCTCGAACGACCGCTCGACGATGTGTTCGAGCAGCACCCGGCGGCGTCCGCGCTGGGCGGGCAGCCGGGTCAGCACCCCGTCGCGCAGGAACGTGCGCAGGATCGTCGCCTCCCGGCTCTGCGCCGGTGCCGGCGTGGCCGGCCCTGCCGCCCGGGCCAGCTCGCGCAGCCGCTCGCCGTCGACCCGCAGG
>JBARAE010000556.1:0-5018 GCA_049791715.1 Micromonospora sp. | reverse complement strand
GTCGTCTTGCGCACACAGGGCCGCGACGTCATCCGCGCGACGATCGACGATTTCCTCTTCCCCCGGGCACAGCGCTATCCGCGCGGCGAGTACTCGGCCGAAGGCTGCTACTTCGACACCCACGACTGCAACGCGCTGAACCGGGTTCTGCTCGATCCGCTCGGCCCGGGCGGAGATCGACGCTTCCAACACGCGGTCTACGACCGCACGACGGATACTACGCTGTCCCCGCCGGTCACGACTGCCCCCGCCGACGCCGTACTGGTCTTCGACGGCGTCTTCCTCATGCGCCCGGAACTGATTGATCGGTGGGATCTGCGCATCGTCGTGTCGACCGCGCTCGAGAAGACCGTGGATCGTGCCGTGATCCGAGAGCGCCGGGTGTCATCTCGGGCCGAAGTCGAACGGCGCTGGCGCGAGCGTTACATCCCCTCCCAACAGCTCTACTTCGCTACGGTCCGCCCGACCCATCACGTCGACATCATCGTGCACAACGACGAGCCCCAGCAGCCGGTCTGGGCGACCCAAACACACTGACCGCACTCAATTCGGCACGTCCGGGCGCCGGTCGCGCAGACGACTGTGACGCTGCGTAGCGCCCGCTCCGCGGCAGATCCGGACGATCGCCTGGGCATCGGTACCCAATGCGTAGGCCCGTACGATCAGGGCATGCGACTGGTCATTCGTGGGCATCATCTGCCCGGCCGAAAATGCGGTGCGTACGAAGGCATCCATGTCGGGCTGCAGGTTGGCCGCGAGCCGGTAGGGCTTGTCCCCGGAGACGCTGATGGCGCGGAGTGGGTGACCGCGGTACGCACCGACGGCGGCGACTTCCGCGGCCCGGCCGTGCATGGCCGAAAGGGCGAGCGCTTCATCTACCTGACGTGGGGAACCGTGACCGATGGAACGTTCAGCATGTTCAGGCGCGCGAAGCTCATGCTGGGCGATCTTCCCGTCGGCGCGGAGGAGCTCACAGTCGACATCGACCTCACGGACGAGGCAGGCATGCCTCGTTGCGCACGCCTAGATGCGCCTGCCGTCCGCATACGCTAATACGCGATGCGCAGCGCGGCGCGCGCCACTCGCGGCAGATGAGGAAGTTCGTTGAGCCGCGTGGCGGTGGATTGCGCTGGCGTCCTTTCCACTTTGCGCGGTTTCGAAGGGCAACCTCTCGTGCGTCGCATGGGAACGGACGGCGGGCCGGTCATCGGCGGCGCCGGCTCTGCTGTTTCTCGTGTTCAGCGGTCGTGCGCGGATCTGGTCGTTTTCCGCCGGCGTTGACGAGGGGGCAGTCGGTGCAGCGAGGGATCGACTGGCAGCACTTGATTCGTTTACGGTGGCCACGGTCAAACGGTGGCGACACTCCGGTCCCGGCTGGTGCGTTACTGCGCGGCGGTGGTGCGGACCAGGAATGCGGCGACGGTCGCGGCTACAGCGGTCCACCCGCTGTTTGGGGCGGCGAGCAGGTCCCAGCCGTGGGTCGTGGCTTGGAGTCCGGTCAACACGTCGAGGTGCTTGTCCGCCGATCCGATGTCCCTGTACAGGGACTGAACCTCACCCGGGGTCAGGTGCGTGTCGTTGCTGGCGACCACGAACAGCGCCGGGCAGCGGATGACGCGCACCGCGGCGCCGACCGCGAGCGGCACTGCTGTCCCACCCATGTGAGGGGTGAAGCTGGCATGGCAGGACAGGCAGACCACCGCCGAAATCGCGGAATTCGCTGAGGACGCGGCGGCCAACGCGACGGTGCCACCCATCGACGCGCCCAGGACCGCCACCCGCCGCGCTCCCCGGCGGTGCAGCTCGGCCACGGCGCCGGAGACGTCGGCGACTAGGTCGCCGCGCGCCGCGTTGGCGGCCGGGCAGGCCGAGCGACCGAAGCAGCGCAAATCCAGATCCAACACGTGCAGCTCGCGCTGGCTCAGATAGACCGCGTATGGCCAGAACCCGCACAGGTCCGCCGGGTACTCGTGAACCAGGACCACCCCGGCCGCACCCGACCCGACCTCGGCGGCATCCAGGCGCACCCCGTCGGAGGCCGCGAAGGTCACAACTCGCCCGTTTGCCTGCGGGCCTCCACAGCGCTGCCCCGGGGACTCGATCGTCGCTGACGCGGCCGCCGGCCGGGAGTGACCGCTGCTGGACGCGGACGAGCAGCCGGACGCCGCCATCGCGAGCAGGCAGGCCATTCCGATGACCCGTCGGCGCAAGCCAGCAGAGCGCTGCCGGCGGCCGATGGCGTTGACGCGATCCATCTTCATGCCTGGGAACCTAGGGTCTGAAGGTGGAGAACGCGCCAGGTTATTTGGACCTGGTGCTGCTGGAGACTCTCTCCCATCATCCCGGCGGTCATCGGGCGAATGTTGGGCACGTGCCGACCTTCGCTGCCAAACGCCGGTCCTACGTGCGGCCGTCGCGCGGGTGGCCACCGCGACAGGCCCCAGCGAGCGCGACGGGCTGCTACGCCGTCCCCGAGGTGTCGGTCCGATTAGGGACGAAGGTCATGCTGCGAAGGCTCCCACAGCTCGGACCGGACGAGCCCCCTGCGTTCGTGCTCTTGCCGGCAAAGTGACGCGCACGAGTCGTGCCATGGCGTCCGGGCCGCCGCCGACGTATAGCGGTGCGAGGCGTGGGACGCGACGAGTCAGCGACCATCGTGACCGCCTTGACGCTGCCCGGCTTTTCGAGCGGACAACGTGCGGCTATCCAGCTCGCCGATGCTGGCGGACGCTACACACGCGACCCTGTCGGATAGACGAACTATGGCTAAACGATCCAGCGACGTGGGTGCCCGTCTAGTGCAGTTCGGACCACTCGGTCGTGTCGTGGGGTGCACCGGATCTCGGCAGTTCAGGATGCCCGCTCGACTCAGTGGCCAGCTACCGACCGTGAGCGCTCTTGATCGGTCAGCACGCACCGACGGCGGCAGTTCCGGGCGCCTTGTCGACCCGCTCTCCGTGGGCGATCATGCCCGCTGGGCGGCCGCGCCGATCGCGGCGCGCAGGTCCCGTAGCGCCTGCTGCACGTCGCTGGCGGGCCGGGGGAGGGCGGCCTCGACAGTGGCCAGGGCGAACAGGAAGTGCCGGCCTGCCGTGGTGTGAGCGTGCTGGCCTGCGTCGGTGAGCGTGATGCGGTACGACCGACGATCCTCTGGGTGTGGAACCTGCCGGACGTGCCCGCGCGCGACTAGTCGCTTGACGTGGCTGGAAACCGTCGTTGCCGGGGCGGACATCCACCGGGCGAGTTCGCCTGGGCTGATCTCGCCGGCCTGGCGCAGTACGGAGTAGACGGCGAAGTCCTCGGCGTCCAGACCGGTGCCGGCCAGCGCGCTGTCCAGCAGTGCGATGGCGGCGCGGGCCGTGAGCCAGGTGTCGAAGAGCACGTTCGACGGATCATCACCCTTGACAGAACTGCTGCGATCTCGCACTATCTCCCCCAGGGGCAAGTATTGCGAAATCGTAGCATCGGAGGTCGTGGTGAAGGCGTGGCGCGCGATGAGCCGTGGCCGGGTGGTCGTAGCCATCTGGGTTCTCTACGGGATCAGCGCACTAGCCATGTTCGGCTGGCCCGGCCTGACCGGCGCGGCCTCCCGGGCCTGCCACGGGCGGAGCGCCCTGGACGTACGCAGCCACTGGACCGCCTCGGATGCACGCGATCTGGTCGCGGCCTGCGGTACCGAGGGACGGGCGGCCTATCTCCGGCTGGAATTGCTCGACCTCGTGTACCCGCTGCTCTGCGGCCTGGCCCTGCTGCTCGTATCATCCCTGTTGATCCGGCGCTTGCCGGGCCGGAGGTGGCGTCTCCTGCTGATCCCCGCAGTCGCGATGACCGTGCTCGACTACGGCGAGAACGCGGCTGTCTGGAATATTCTGTCGACTTGGCCCGCCGTCGGGGACCTGCCCGCACACCTCGGAGGGGCCGCCACCGTAGCGAAGCGCGCCGCAGGTCTCGTGGCCTACCTCGCCGTTCCGCTGCTTCTCCTCACCGTCGGCCTTGATCGGCTTCGAGTCCGGGCTCGGACTCGGGCCGGGGCTGCGGACTCTTCCCGGTGAGGGCGCCGGCAGAGCCGATCAAGGTCTCATTCACCTCCGGCACCGCATGCTCAACAGTCATGTGCTCCATCCGATCACGGCGAACACTTCGGGAGTGACCGCACATCGGCATGACCGCGCGCTTCGCTGCAGAAGCGTGCACCCGCCACCACCGTAGGAGAGCCATGGCCGAGCCCGGCCCGACCAGACGCTACGAGGTTTCACCGTACGTCGAGTTCCGAATGTTCCAACTGTCAGACGCCATCAACGTCGGCACCCCGTTGGCGGAACTCGACCGGTCCGGCAGGGGTCTCTTCGTCGGCGGCACCGGCGGAGTGCTCTTCCGCTCCGCTGGCAACAACTTCTATCCCAGAGTGTGGCTGGAACTGTGGGCAAACGAACCCCCTCCCGACCAAGGCGCGTGGGACAGAGTGGAGGAGTCCGACTTTGACAGCCACGACGCCAGCCTGCAGTTCATGTCCGTCATGGCGTCATTCGCCGGTGAGGAGATTCCCTTGCCCGGCCCGGGAACCTACGAGATCAGGGCCTACTGCCGCGGCCGCGACCAAGCTGCGGCTCTGCACGGCAAGTCTCTTGACTACCACGGCGTGGAGGAATGGCTCGTCCAGATTTGGCCTGCCCCACCACAGGAGACAGACGAAGTCGACTAGTACGTTGGCCCGCTGACGCCGAACCTGGCTGCACTGGCGGTCGCGGCGCATACTCAAATCGGCAGATCCGCGCACACTCAGCGGCAATAGCGAATGCTTGATCTTGGCGAAGATGTCCCCGATCTTTGGCTCTCACCGGACGGAACCATTTCCAAGGTGGTGACCAGCTATACCGTCGCCGTCGTCGCATCAGTTGGTCCGGGTCAGTCGCCCTGCACCGGTCGATGCTCGTTGACTTCGGGCTGGCCGCGTCGCGCATTCGTTGTCGGACCGGCCCGCTAGCATCGCCGCGATCGCCAACGGGAGGGAGGGCGCC
>JBARAE010000555.1:0-2758 GCA_049791715.1 Micromonospora sp. | reverse complement strand
CTCAACTGCACCGAACGGACGTCAACGGCATTCTATGTCGCCTGGTGGGGGAGTATGCGCAGGTCAGGGCCGTAACGAGTTACAGACCGCTCGGTCCTTGCTCTGGGTGCAGATTGGGAGCACCTCGGCGAAGTGGTCACCGCGTCCTAAGTGCTCAATTTGGGCCTGACCCGCTTTGACGGACATCCGAGATCAGGAGCCGGTGGGCTCCGGGAGGATGTCCAGCATCATGGAGAGCATGGGTAAGAAGCGGCCTCGGCCTCGCCGGTCGTTCACGTCGGAGTTCAAGGCCGAGATCGTGGAGTTGTGTCAGCGCGGCGACCGCACGGTCGGTCAGGTCGCGAAGGACTTCGATCTGACCGAGACCGCGGTGCGGGAGTGGGTCAAGCAGGCCGAGCTCGACACAGGTGGCCGCTCGGACGGGTTGACCAGCCAGGAGCGGGCCGAGTTGGCGCAACTACGGCGGGAGAACCGCCGGCTGCGTGAGGATGTCGAGATCCTCAAGCGGGCAACGGCTTTCTTCGCGAAGGAGACCCGGTGAACGTGTACCCGTTCATCGAGGCGGAGCAGGCCGGCAAGCACAACACCAAGCGTGCGTGCGAGCTGATGGAGGTCTCCCGGTCCGCCTACTACCAGCACGCCCGCGGCCGCCCGTCGCAGCGGGATCGCGTCGACCAGGTGCTCACCGAGAAGATCACCGCGGTGCACGAGCAGTCGAAAGGCACCTACGGGGCGCCGCGCGTGCACGCGGAACTGGCCGACGCCGGCCTGCGGCACAGCCGCAAGCGGGTGGCCCGGCTGATGCGTGCTGCCGGGATCCGCGGCAAGTCTCCCCGCCGGTGGCGCACGACCACGGTTCCCGACCCGGCCGCCATGCTGCGCCCGGATCTGATCCGGCGCGACTTCACCACCGACCCGGCCGCGGTGAACACCCGCTGGTGCGGCGACATCACCTACATCAACACGTGGGAAGGCTGGCTGTATCTGGCCACCGTCATCGACCTGGCCTCCCGCCGCGTCGTCGGCTGGGCCGTCGCCGATCATCTGCGCACCGACCTCGTCGACGACGCCCTGACCGACGCCCTCATGCGGCGCCGGCCGGCACCAGGGCTGGTGTTTCATTCCGACCGCGGCGGCCAGTACGTCAGCGCCCAGCACGCCCGTCTCGCCAAGCGACACAAGGTCCGCCTATCGGTCGGCCGGCGCGGACAGTGCTGGGACAACGCCGTCGCCGAATCGTTCTTCGCCACGATCAAGACCGAACTACTACACCGACAGTCCTGGCCCACCCGCACCGCCGCCCGCCGGGCGATCTTCGAATACATCGAGGGCTGGTACAACACCCGCCGTCGACATTCCAGCCTCGGCTACCTCAGCCCCGCCGCATACGAAACCACTGCAACCGCTACCTCACCGATCAGCAAGGTAGCGTGAGAGATCAACACATCGACCCTGTCCGCCGAAACGGGTCAAGCCCATCTCCTCGATGACGTGGTGCGGCACGTCGTCAGGCACGTCGACCGCGTCGCTGAACTCGGCAGGCATGTCCAGGATGTCGCTGCCATCCGTGGCGGCGGCGTCAACGCCGAGTGCTCTGGACGCCTCGCCGGAGTAGATACAGTGCAGGCAAAGACTCTCGGGTTGTCGGCCGTAGATCGGCCCCCGGTAGCGAATGTGTCGAAGTTGACCACAGACGCTGCATTCGTGCTGAACCCGCTCCGCCGAGCCCGTGGCCAAGGGATCAGGGTGGTATCGAAACACGGGCTCGGTCACGAGCTCATCATATCAACTTTGGTCACCGTCCCGATCACCAAAACGGCCCGCCGACCTGCGCCGATCCGGGGGTCAGTTTCAGTCGGAGCCGATATCTGGTTGCGGCCGTATGATGCGCCGGTGGTCCAGCAGACAACGCGTCGTCCGCCGCGTCCGGTGTTGGGGGCGCTGGGGGTCCTGACCGCGGGATACGTCACTGTCATCGCTTCTGGTCGGTGGAGCAGCGCTGCCAGTGTCACCGCTGTCGCCGCAGCCGTTGCCGCCGCGTTGGTATGCGGCCTGTGGCTGGGTAGCCGGTTGGCCCAAGGCGTCGTCGTCCTGGCCATGGCCGGCAACCTGCTATTCGGCTTCCTCCACCACGCGGCGATCGGGTGGTTGCGGGCAGCGAACATGGCGGCAGCCCTGGTCATCGTCGTATTGCTGCTGGTTCCTCGATCGTCACGACGGTGGTTTGCTGGCCCTCCTGACGATTTCGCCCCAGGACCCGCGCAGCACAGCGACCAGCCGATTGACCTAGAGGCCCTATGGAAGGAAACGGACGCCGGCGAGCGCCGATAGCCAGGCTCTCACGAGGGTCTCGAAGTCGGGGGCGAGGACTGTTATCCGGTAGCTGCGCTCCTGGCCGAGGTATACGACGGCTGGCTCGCCGGCCGCCTGGACACCGGCCTGCGCGTCAGCAGACCGTTTCCGGCGGTCAGCCGCCGGCGGTGTCGTGCCGAGAATGGGGGAGCAGGGCGGGAGCAGACGGGTGCACTGAACGGCGCTGAACAGCGTCCAACGGCCTGCAACGGCATCCAACTGCACCCACCCCGACCTGCAAGTTCTCGTTTCCCCAGGTCAGAGTCGGTGCAGCGTCCTGCTTCACACGGAGTGCTCCGCGGTTTTGCGCAGCAGTCGACAGCACTCTATGTCCCCTGGCAGGGGAGTATGCGCAGGTCACGGCGGTAAGGAGCTGCTGAATCACCTGGCCTTGCAAGTGGGAGCA
>JBARAE010000554.1:0-3336 GCA_049791715.1 Micromonospora sp. | reverse complement strand
CCGTGCGGCGGCTGCCGCCGCCGCACGGAACCCTGGGCGCCGCCGGTGGGCGGCCGTTTCGGGTTCTGTCGTCATCGCCCTCCCCCTTGGCTTCGGCGAGAGCCGGGGGAAGTCACCCGTGCCCCGGCGCACGGCGAGACGGTCGGGGCGCTGGTTGCGGACAGCGGCCGGGCCCCGGGCGTTTCGTGCGCCCACAGTGCCCGGCCTGCGACGCTGCGAAACCTCATGGTGACGAGAGGCAACCGCTGTGCCGGGCGTCACTGCCGTGCGGTACGGCCCGGCCGCCCCTACCCTCGGCGCATGGACGCCACCTTCTTCTTCGACCCTGCCTGCCCGTGGACCTGGCGAACCTCGCGCTGGCTGGTCGCCGTCGCCGAGGCCCGGGGACTGAGCGTCGAGTGGCGGGCGTTCAGCCTGGCCATCCTCAGCGAGGGCAAGGTCGCCCCGGAGTACGCCGACGCGCTGGCCGCCTCGGGCCGGGCGCTACGGCTGGTGGAGGCGCTACGCGCCGAGGGACGGCACGACGACGTCGGCCGCTTCTACGCCGAGCTGGGCGCCCGCAGTCACGACGCCGGCAATCCGCTCTCCGACAAGATCGTGACGGCGGCCGTCGAGGCGGCGGGCCTGGAAGACGCCGCGCCGGCCCTCGACGACGAGCGCTGGGACCAGCAGGTACGCGAGTCGCACGCCCTGTCGTACGCCTCGGCGGGCCCGGACATCGGCTCCCCGGTGGTGATGGTCCCCGGCGCCGAGCGGGGCATCCACGGCCCGATCGTCACCGAGGTGCCCGGCACCGAGGACGCCCTGACGATCTGGGACTCCCTGCTGCCGCTACTCCGCCTGCCCACCTTCCACGAGATCAAGCGCGGCCGCCACTGACCCGACGCCCACCGACCCCCGCCCCTCCTACCCCGCGCTAATTCACGGAAAGAGTGCTCATTCGGCGCGCCATGGGGCGTCTTTCCGTGAATTAGCGAGGGGCCAGCGGGGGCGAGGGCGGTGCCGGGGTGTCGGTGCCGGGCGGCATCATGGGCGGATGATCGCGCGCTTCAAGGATCTCTGCATGGACGCCGCCGACGCCCACCGGCTCGGGGCCTTCTGGGCCGCCATCCTCGACGGGGAGCTCGTGGACACCGGCGACGGCGACACCCGGATCGATCCCCGCTCGGCCCGCTCGAAGGCCGAGTCGATCTGGATCAACACGGTGCCCGAGCCGCGCACCGGCAAGACCCGGGTCCACCTGGACCTGCGGCTGGCCGACCCGGAGCCGGGAGCGCTGCTGGCCAACGGCGCCCGGCTGGTCCGCGAGCCGGACGCCGAGATCAGCTGGTGGGTGCTGGCCGACCCGGACGGCAACCAGTTCTGCGCGTTCCCGCCCCGGGAGGGGGCGCGGCCCGGCGTCTTCGAGCTGGTGGTGGACAGCGCGGACCCGGTTGCCCAGGCCACCTGGTGGGCGGGCGTGGTCGGCGGTCGGGCGGAGACGGAGGAGGGGGTCGCCTCGGTGGTGGGGGCGGCCGGCTTCCCCTGGGACTACTGGGTCTTCGATCCGGTGCCGGAGCGCAAGCACGTCAAGAACCGGGTGCACTGGGACGTCGACCTGACCGGTCCCGACGCGACCGCGCTCATCGCCGCCGGCGCCACCCTGCTACGCGAGCCGGACGACCGGGTCTCCTGGTGGGTGCTGGCCGACCCGGAGGGCAACGAGTTCTGCGCATTCCCGCCGCGTCCCAGCCAGTGAACGGCGAGGCTACCCAGGGCCCGCACGGTCGACTAGCGTTTCGGTAGCTCCGCAGCCAGCGCGTCGCCGTCGATGTCGATACGCCTCCGGCCGACCCCAGCCCGTCCGATCGGTTGGTTCTCGCGCGAAGTCACCTCTGCAGATCCACCGGTTGGGCAGGATCGTCCCCACAAGGAGGTGCCGTCGTGCAGGACACCCGCGCTCTCGCCCTGACGTTCGAGGTGAGCGGCCTGCCCCCGATCAAGACCGAGGCCCTGTCCATCTTCGCCGCCGGGCACCGGCAGGCCACGAGGGTTCGCGCCCTGCTCCAGGCGGCCTGCGAGGCGGCCCAGCGCACCGGCTGGACGCCGCTCGCCGGCCCGGTCGAGGTGGACGTGATCCTGCGTTGCCCGCCGGGGCACCGCACCGCCGACGCCAGCACCCTGCTCGGCGGGGTCTGCGCCGTGCTGCAGGACAAGAAGCGGGTCGCCACCATCGGGCTGGCCCACCTCGGCGTCCTGGTCGACGTCGCCCTGTACTCCGACGACCGGCAGATCCGCCGCCTGTCGTACCTGGAGGAGGCGGCGGAGGACTTCTCCTACCAGGTCCGGGTGGCCGCCGTACCCACCGCGGTTTGACCGACGGCCGCGGCGGGGTACCGCGGACGCCGACGAAGGGAGCGCCGATGTCGGAGCCACATGTCACGCTCGACCCGAGCGGGCTGGACCCCGTGCAGCAGAAGCTGCGCGGCCCGCTGGAGGATCAGCTGACCTCGGCCCTGCAGGCGGCCACCGAGCGGGTCCGCGACAGCTACGCGGGCGAGCCGGTCGAGGAGGTCTGCCGTCGGCTGCTCGACGAGACCCGCGCCGGCCTGCACCCGGACATCGCCGCCGCCTTCAACCCGGACATGGACGAGTTCTGCCGGGTGGCGGTGGCCATCGTCCGGGGCGAGGCCTCCTGAGGCACGCCTGACCCGACCGCGCCGGCCGTCGGTCGGCGCGGTCGGTGCGGTCCGGGGGTCAGCTCCGCCGCACGTCCACCGAGACGACGTGCGTGCCGTCCGGTCGGGTCGACTCCGCGAGCCGCACCGGCAGTCGACTCCCGGTGGTCTGCAGCCCGAGGCCGAAGGTGAGGTACCCCTCGAAGTCACCGGCCGGAGCCCAACCGCGCAGCGTCGGGTACCCGATGGTCCGCGCCGGGGCGGTCACCGTGCTCCGGCCGCTGCTGTCGTGCCCCTGGGCCGGGTCGAAGCGTAGGGACAGGAACGCGTTGCCCGGCAGGCTGACCGGCGTGCCGCTGCCGTCGGAGTCGACGCGCGAGACGTAGCCGACCTGGTAGCTCGGGGTCGGGCCGCGGAAGGCGAACGTGATTCGGCTGAAGCCCTGGGACGGGTGGTCACCGACCTGGATCTGGACCAGGACGGGCAGCGGCTCCCCCGGTGCGGGGGTGACCGGCACCTTGACGGTGTGCGTCACCCGGGCCGGTGCGGAGGGTACCGCCCAGCCGTACGTCACCCGCCAGTCCCCCGCAGCCTGGCTTCGCGTGGCGGAGGGGGGCGGGGTGGCGGGCGCGGTCGTGGCGGGAGGAGTGGTGGGCGCCGGGGCGGCGCTGGTCGCGCT
>JBARAE010000553.1:0-3200 GCA_049791715.1 Micromonospora sp. | reverse complement strand
GGTCCACCAGGACCAGAACGGTGCCTCCGGCGGGGATCTCGGGCTTCTGGGATGGGGGGTGCCATCCCGACCACCGCCGACCCAGGCGAAGCCGAGCAGACCTGCCCCACAACGTGTGGGTCGACGGCGGACGGGATGGCAGGGGATCTAGCGTGTGGTTCGTACCTCCCGCCACATCCTGTTCGACGCGGTGGGCCGGTCGCCGTCGTCCCGCTTAGCGGATGCGCCACTGTAGCGCTGCCGCTCAGCTGAACTGGAGCGTCATCCGGTCCTGATGGCCAGACCAGCTCAGCACCAACCGCCAGCACCCCGGACGGGGCAACTGGACATACGAAGGGCCGGGACCCTGGGGGACCTCACGCACCACGGGGGTCGTCGTGCCCGCGAGCGTCGCCTCGATCCGCAACGGTTGCATGGGCTCCTGCGGCAACCGGGATTTCCACAAGATCTTGGTGCCCTCCTGCGGATCGCTGCGGGAGACCGGTGGGTACTCAAACAGCACAGCGATCAGATCACCGCGCTCACTGAGCACATGCGGTGTGCCCGAACCGTCGTTCTTGAAGCCGCCCCTCGCCCATGTCGGCAGAGCGTCACGGGTCACGGTGGAGCGGCACGGAGTCGACTCCGGCACCGGTGACGCGGCCGCCCCGGCTCCCTCCATGGACGCCGTCGGCGTGGCGGTATCGGCGCCCTTGTCAGCGGTGCACCCGGCGATCAGCAGCAAAATTCCGAACGTGTGCAACGCCCATCGGATCCCACGCACATGCTCCCCCTTGGTGGGTGGCGGAGATATTCGTACAACCACGTGCCCCCCTTCCAAGGGTTCGGGGCTCCGCACCCGGCGGCTCGGCGCTCCTTCTGTTGTGTGACAGTCTGTCGATAGACGCGAACGTCGGGTAGAGGCAACGGGGGATGGCCGCGCACCTTCGGTCCTCATCCAGTCCTCAAGAGGTCGACCTTCGACCGCTGCCGCTGCCGCTGCCGCTGCGAGATGCTGAGAGAGGGTTCCGCAGTCCAAGTCGGTTCGGGCAGGCAGACCGCGGTGGGCGACTTGATCTCGTAATGCGTAGGTCGCCGTGCCATCCACGTGCCAGTAGCCGGTGCACGGCACGGTCACCATGGGGCACGAACGGTCACACACTTGATGCCTTGACCGGGGCCACCAGGTCCTTGCCGGCCGCGATCTTCGTCCTTCCAAACTGACGGTGCGGGTTCGATTCCCGTCGCCCGCTCCAACGGTCTCCGACCCAGGTCAGAGGCTGCATCCTCCGATCCTGGGCCGGTCGGCCACTCCCCCACTCTGATCTTGCGGGCCATGCGTGGGCCATTAGGTGCTCTGGCCGCCCTTGCGCCGGGTCTGCCGGGCGATCCGCCGGTCTATGGCCGAGGCGATGTCGCGGTCCCGCTCGCTGGTTGCGTGCTGGTAGATCAACACGGCACGCATGCTCGCGTGCCCCATTCGCTGCATCAGCTCGCGAGTGCTCGCGAGTGCTCGCGCCAGAGGCTGCGGCGAGGGCGTTGCCGGTATGGCGCAGGTCATGGAAGTGGAAGCCGGGCAACCCGAGTGCTTCAACCGTCCGCGTCCACCATTGAGGCTCGTCTTGTAGGGCCCTCCACCTGGGCCCGCCTCAGGAGCTGGATGGTCTGGCGACTGCTTGACGAGGAGATCCCTCCTCCGCCCGGAGCTTTCTTGCTTGTGCCTCAGGACGCACACTGCAGTGCATGGGCACGATTCAGGACCCGAACCCCGACCGCGACTGGTTGAAGCGCAGCTACGTCGATACGAGCACCAACCCGTACTCCATCGACGCGCGCACGGAGATGATGGGCCGCCTCGCTGAGGGCACCGGAGGCAGCCCGGCCACTCGCGCCGTCATGCGCGCCGTCGCGGCCATCACGCTGGTCGCGATCGCCGTGTCGGTTGTCCTCGGGGTCCTGGACCTGCTGTGAGCCGCCCGGGCCGTCCGCCGGATGCCGACGGCTACGACGAGTTGGTGCTCGGCGCACTGGAGTGTTACGAGCGCGCGGTGCGCCGGGTAGCACAAGACTTCGCCCGGCGCGGCGCCGTCGTGCAGCCGCTGGGCGTGGACCTGGGCGCCCTCGACGCCCTACACGTGCGCTTCGGTAGGCGGGGGCGAGCGCGGGAGGGCACCCTGGGGAGCCTGCGTCCGACCCGCGACCTGGAGCAGGCCGTCGTCGAGCTGGCCGACCTGTTGCAGGAAAAGGAGTTCGACGAGGGCGACACCAGCTGGCCCGGATGCCTGCCCGGCCACACCCATCCTCCTACCGCGGCTCTCGTCGATGGCGTTGCCTGCTGGCAATGCCCGAGCAGCCACGCAACCCTCTTCCCGATCGGATAGCTGACCGGCACCGCTCCAGGACCGCACCAGCACGACCGGCCACAGGCCCCGGGGATTGGGCTTCGCCCCGCGCCCGGTCGGATCCCCGCAACCACTGAGCACCCAGTGGAGCGGCAGCGCCCATCGCTGCGAGCGTGCTCGCACGTCGGCAGGACCGCGTGCCCGCTGCCCGGCCCTTCGTGGACGCACTGTGGCGCGGTCGGCGGCATGGAAGTGCACTGTGCCGGCCCCATCAACTCAGCGGAACGAAGCGCCCGGAGGCCGGGCGCCGTCTCGCGAGCGAGGAGGACTCAGCGGGCGGGAACCGGCTCGGACGGCGGCCGCCACTCCCGCCTGATCAGCCCGTACATCCACGAGTCAGAGACCTCGCCGTTGACGACGCAGTCTTCCCGCAACGTCCCTTCACGCACGAATCCGAGCTTCTCCAGGACGCGGGCAGATGCCACGTTGCGCGTATCAGTCTCGGCCTGGACTCGATTCAGGTCCAGCGTGTCGAATGCCCACTGCAGCAGGGCGCGCGCGGCCTCCGTCGCGTAGCCGTGGCCCCACGCCGCATCGTCGAAGCAGTAGCCCAGCGATGCGCTGCGGTAATCCGGGTTCCACCGGGTCAGACTGCACCAGCCGATGAAGGCCCCGTCGGAAACACGGTCCACGGCCAGCCGCGTCCCGGTGCCTTCCTCTGCCATCTGCCGGCAAGCCGTTATGAACCGCTCGGCGCGCACACGTTCGGTCCAGGGCGGCGCGTCCCAGTAGCGCAGCACGTAGGGGCTGCTGTGCATCGCGAAGAGGGCGTCCGCGTCTGCGCTGGTCACGGGGCGCAGTAGCAGGCGAGCGGTGTGC
>JBARAE010000552.1:0-16989 GCA_049791715.1 Micromonospora sp. | reverse complement strand
GCCTGATCCCCACCCGGGACCACCGCCTTGCCGCCCGGAGCAAGAACTACCTCTACTCGACCAACCTGCAGGTCTCCATCGACGCCAGCACACTTCTCGTCATCGCCGTCGGCGACCCGCAGCCGGGAAACCGCAACGACACCATCGTCTATCGCACCTCAGGCATCGACCAGAAGCTCGCGGGCCGGCCTGTGATGGCCGACGGCGCCTACCGCGGCAACCCGGAAGTGATCATCCCGTACCGCAAGCCCTCCGACGGCAGCGAACTACCGGCCTGGAAGGAAGAGCTCAACACCCAGCACCGCACCGTGCGCGCCGGGGTCGAACACGCCCTGGCCAGGATGAAGTGCTGGAACATCCTGCGGGACTACCGCCGAGCCGCCCACACCTTGATCGATACCGCTTCCGGCATCGCCCATCTCCACAACATCGTCCTCGCCGGGTGAGCGCCAACCCGGTCACGGACAACGCCTTCACCGAGTTACGAGACGTCCCTTAGATCAGCAGGACGACTCCCGTGGGGCCATGATGCTCCTGACTGCGCTCGACGCAGCACAGGTTGCCCTCCGGGTCGGCCACGGTCACCAACCGGTGCCGCGGGGCTTGCGATGATCCTCGTACTCAGTCGCACCCGAGCCCCTTCAGTCGCACGACCTCCTCGTCGCGAGTCCCACCGGTCGGCATGACATCGAGATGCATTCGGCGACCGGTTCTTGGTTCAGCGATCTTCCCCTCCGGGACCTTCAGGAAGGAAATGCGGGGTCCCATCCCGTCGGGATCCTCGAGGTAGGCGCCGTCGTCCCACTCGTCTTCCGGAACGCCGAGTTGCGTAGACCACTCCTGCCAACTCCCGAAGCCCTTCGGCGGGGAACCCTCGACGTATCCCAACGCCAAACTCCAGAACGCAGCCAGCGCTGTCGGGTGCGCGCAATCGATCGTCAAAGTCCACCTTGTGACCATTAGCGCTCCCAACCTCAGAGGTCCAGTCGGCGTCAAGCAAACCAGAGAGAACCAGGACGCTACTTCTGCCAATCGGCAGTCGAAGACCTGGCGAAACCGTTGCGGCCGCCAGCACGACTGGTCGGGCCCATGAGGAACACGGCGTCGGGTTAGTTTGTTGCCCGGTCGCCGAGGGGAGGCGATCGTGGCAGAGGGATCCACCACCACCGCGGGTGGGAGCGGGAGCAATGTGAACGAGCGTTGAGATTGCGGATCGGTAGCTGGCCGGGACGGGCCAGTGGCCTGCCCCGGCCGGGCTGTCGGGTCAGTTCACGAGCGGGTGCCAGCCGTCGCGGTAGCGCACGCCCCGGCGTTGAAGTCGGATCTCTTCGTGCAGGGCGCCGGGGAGCGGCTCGGTGCGTACGGCCGCGGGGCGTTCCACCACCACGCACACGTCCTCGCCGGGCCACCACCATCCGCAGGAGCGCGCCAGGGCGGCCCAGAGGCCGAGGTGCGCGGTGTCGTCCGGCCCGTACCCGGCAAGCCCGAGCCGGTGCAGCGCGTCGTAGTAGCCGACCCACCACGCGTCCTGTTGCCCGTACCAGCACACCGGCACCGATTCACCTCCGGCCAGCGCTGCGCGGACGGGTAGATACCAACCGCGAGCGAGGCTCCGATGCAGCGCGGTGCGGACACCCTGGTGCAGCACGACACCCAGCGGTACGCCGCTGTTGAGGGCCTGACGGGGTGCTAGCTCTGGCCACGGCTCCTTGGTCTTGCCCCGACGTCCCGGCGTCAGCTCGGGGTCGGCATGGGCCACACCCGCGCTCAATGCGCCACGTAACCGGGACACCTCCAATGCCAGGTCGCTGGCCAGTGGCGGTGTCCCCGTCGGCTGCGGATCCCGGATCCGGTCATAGAGCTGGGCGAGGGTGGGCAGGCCCGCAATCAGCGGCAGGGCCTGGGCCGGGGAGTCGACCCACTCGAACCGGGGACGTGGGCGGGCGATCCGTGCGTAGATCCCGGTCAAGCTGCGTTCGGCCGCCGCCCTGTCGGCCGGTTGCGTGGACAAGGCGTGGCCCAGCCATTCCTGGCGAATGTCGACGGCGACCCGCCATATCTCCTGGGCGTTGCTGCGGCCAACGGCCATTGGAGACGTCGCGGCGTCATCGCGCCGCGCGGGCGCGGTCACTGCGCGAGGGCGTCGCCGCCCTTCCGGTAGAAGATCATCCAACGATGATCGGTCACCGACGACCCCCGCGCAAGGGCATTCACGATCCGGCGACTCCCCATCAGCCGGCAGTTGAGCAGTGTCGGAGCAACCATCGCCCCACCGCTCGACGGAGGGTCGCCGGTGAGGACGACGAACTGTCACCGGCGTTGCCGACGGCACCACCGTCGCCGACAGGCGAGCGTCCCGCGGCAGAGGTGTGCATCGAAGCGAGGGCCAGCCTGGCGGCCGTGCGGCCTTGCAGGTGCTTCAGGATGCGGGGCCGTTAGGGCCGCGAGATGGGTCAGGGCAGTGAGCATGATGTGGAGCAACCCTTGGCCGGGGGTCGTTTGACGGCTGGTGTGGTCCGGGTTGGAGATACGGTGCGCAGCCCGGCGCCCGGGTTCCTGTTCGACGCCATCCGCAGCGTCGAGGAGCACATCCCGCACAACCCGATCATCATCATGTTGGCCGTCCTTCTGGCCGGCATGACCGTGGGGCTCGACGGATCGGGGTGGGCAGGCTTGCCGCTCACCGGCTCCCTCTCGGAGGCGCTCAGCCCCCACGCCGGGTCGACACCGCCACGCCCGCCGCCATCGCCCAGAACGGCGCATCGTGGACCGGAGGCGGCACCCTGGTCATCTGGTCGTCGCTGATCGCCGTCGCGACTTTCTGGGGCGTGTCCGTGGTCGACCTCGCTCGCAGGCTGTTGCTGCCCGTGGTCACGGGACTGGTCGTCAGTACGGTGGTCGCGGCGATCATCTGGTGAGGCTTCGGGTCATCTGAGCGGAACCACGCCGGCGCTGCTGTCACGGGTGAAACCGTGTGGCAGCGCCGGCATCATGACGAGCACCAAGCCTCAGGGAGGCCCTCCCGTGCCGCGCCCCTGCGGGCACCCGAGCAGATCACTCCGGCTGGGGCAACGGCGGCGAGACCGCCGCTCGCTTGGCGGCCCCGGCGCCGGGGCGAGAGCCTGGAAGGGCAGTACCCGGGTCGTTTCAGGCGCCGCGTCCAGCCCAGGTCGAGCAACCGGTGTCACCGGGTCCGCACGGGGGAGCGAGGTATTGGTGATGACGCGAATCGACGCTCAGCGGAACGCCCGAAGTAACGGTCGGGTCGTGGGTGCGTGGCGTGCCTCGGCGCCGTACCGGCCGCTGATGACGCTGATGCTGATCAGCTCGACGGCATCATTCGCGGCACTCGGAGCGCTGTCGCTGTTCGCCCGGAACGACCTGGGCGCCTCGGACACCATGGTGACGGTCAACTTCGTCGCCGTCGCGCTGGCCAGCATGGCGGTGATGCTCGCAACGGGCCACGTCTCCGACCGCGGCGGCGTCCGACGCCTGATCATTCCGGTGAGTCTCGCGTGGCTGGGCATCGGCTACGCGGTCCTGGCCGGCGTGGAGTCCTACCCGGCGATGCTCGCCGTCGGGGTCATCTTCTTCTGCGCGGTCGGCGTCCCCAACGCGCAGCTGATGGCGTACGCCCGTGATCTCGTCGAACGCGAGCACGACGCTGCCACCTCCACCGCCGTTGTCGCCACCATGCGCATCCTGTTGTCCGTCGGCTCGTTCACCGGATTCGGCATCGGCGGTCTCGGTCTGGCCCATCTCGGGGCCCGTCCGCTCTTCCGGATCGTGGCCGTCGTCTGCCTGGGCTGCCTGGCGCTGTCCTGGTACCTGCTCCATGGCGGCGACACCGTCACCGCCGCGACACCCCGTCCGGTCGGGGATGAGAACACCGAAGACGGAAGCGGTGCCGGGAAGAGGACGGCCGGTGGTCAGTGGCTACTGCTCGTCCTCGCGGTCGTCATGGTGCTGTTCTCCAGTGGACGCGTCATGGTGCTGTCCCAGCTACCGATCCTGATGAGCGAATCCCTGCACGCCCCACTGCAGCTGACCGGATTCGCGCTGGCGCTGCCGCCGCTGTGCGAGCTGGTCCTCATGCCGGCGATGGCGTTCGCGGCCCTGCGCTGGGGACGCGGCAAGGTGTTCCTGATAGGCGGTGCCGCAAGCGTGGCCTACTACGGCGGCTTGGCCGTGGTCACCACACCTGGCCAGCTGATGCTGCTCCAAGTCCTCTATGCGGTTTTCGGAGCCGCCACCGTCATGGTCGGCATCGACCTCGCGCAGCGGTTGATGGTGGGACGTCCCGGCGCGGCGACGTCGATATACCTCAGCCACGAGAACGTGGCGACCGTCAACGGAAGTCTCGTGGCGACGGTGTCCGTTGCTACCCTGGGACACCAGTTCGGTTTCCTCGTTCCGGGAACGCTGTGTCTGGTAGCCCTGGCCCTTGCCACGTGGGCGTTCGTCCGGCGTCCCGAGAAATTCGATCTGTGCCGAAGGCCGTCGCAGCCTGGCGTCCCCACCCCAGTTTGATCTGACACAGAGGGTGCCTACTTCTTGTGGGTAGCCTGCGTGCGCCAGTCCTCCAGACGCGTGCCGGCGATCCGGGCGCCGTCGGCGGGGACCAATGAGCGTTCGCCCAGCAGGGCGCCGAAGTACCGCGAGGCGGGGTCGGTAACCACCTCTCGGGGATCGTGACGTGCGGCGAGGGTGGACCGGCCCAACTCGTCGAGGCGGAACCGCTCGGGACCGGCGACCTCGACGACGCCGTTCGTCGGCGCGTCCACGGCGACCCCGGCCACCGTGGCCGCGACGTCGTCGGCCGCGACCGGCTGGATGAGCACCGGCGCGAGGCGTACGGTGTCGCCGTCCGTGGCGGCGTCGACGATGCCCTGGGCGAACTCGAAGAACTGCGTCGCGCGTACGAGCGAGTACGGGATCTTGGAGTCGGCGATCAGCTTCTCCTGGGCGAGCTTCGCCCGCAAGTACCCGCTGTCGGGCATGCGGTCCGAACCGACTACGGAAAGTGCCACGTGATGACCTACGCCGGCCTCGGCTTCGGCGCTGAGGAGATTGCGGGTGGAGGTCTGGAAGAACTCCAGCACGGCGGCGTCTTCGTACGAGGGGGAGTTGGACACGTCGACGACGACGTCGGCGCCGTCGAGCACGTTGGCCAGGCCCTCGCCGGTCAGCGTGTTCACGCCCGTCTTGGGAGACGCCGCCACCGCCTCGTGGCCCTGGGCGCCGAGCATGGCCACGACCTTGGAGCCGATGAGCCCGCTGCCGCCGATGACGACGATCTTCATGATCGGACCACTCCTGTCTGTCTGCGGCGTGTCGAGCCGCGTGTCACCCACTACGACCGGGCAGGGCACGGATCTGTGACGAGACGTTCCGCTGGCGGGTGGCGGAACTCGCCGTGTCGGGTGATCTTGCGGCAGTAGTGGCCGGGCCCAGCCCTCCCTAAATCGCCACGATCAGACTATGCGTCAGTTCGGCCGACAGCCCCACCTCCGGCAAGACCAGTGGTCAGGAAAGGGCTGACCACCCGGAACGTTCCCGATCATGGTGAACCGGCCGTTCCGCTTCGTAGCGCGGCTTAGCATCGGTGGGAGCCGAGGCGGGCACGCGGTTGGCCTCGTACGGTGCCGTCCATGGCAGGTATCCGCGTGGACGGCGGTGGTGCAGCGACTGAGCCGGATCCGGTCGGCCGAACAGCCGCGCGTCGATCCTGACGAATGAGGAGAGAGCGGCATGAGCTACGTCACCGCAGAGGACGGCACTGAGATCTACTACAAGGACTGGGGTGAGGGCCCGGCCGTCACGTTCTCCCACGGCTGGCCGCTGAGCGCGGACGCCTGGGACGGGCAGATGCTCTTCCTCGTGCAGAACGGGTTCCGGGTGGTCGCGCACGACCGCCGGGGTCACGGCCGGTCGAGTCAGGCCCGCAGCCGTAACGACATGGACGGGTATGCCGACGACCTGGCCGCGGTCATCGAGGCGCTCGACCTGCGCGACGCCACCCTCGTCGGCCACTCGACCGGCGGCGGGGAGGTCGCCCGGTACATCGGTCGCCACGGCACCGGGCGGGTCGCCAAGGCGGTCCTCATCTCGGCCGTACCGCCGATCATGGTGCAGAGCCCGGACAACCCGGAGGGACTGCCGATCAGCGTCTTCGACGAGATGCGCGCCAACCTGTTCGCCGACCGGTCGCAGTCCTACCAGGATCTGGCGCAAATGTTCTACGGCGCCAACCGGCCGGGCGCGAAGGTCTCGAAGGGCACCCTCGACCAGTTCTGGCTGTGGAGCATGCAGGCCGGTCTGCTGAACGCGTACGAGAGCATCAAGGCGTTCTCCGAGACGGACTTCCGTGAAGACCTGGCGAAGTTCGATGTCCCGACGCTCGTACTCCACGGGGAGGACGACCAAATCGTCCCCGTGAAGGACTCGGCGCACAAGACCGCCCAGCTGGTCGCGAACGCGCAGGAGATCTACTACCCGGGCGCACCGCACGGCATCACGTCGACCATGCAGGACCAGGTCAACAAGGACCTGCTCGCGTTCCTACGGAGCTGACCGGAATCGTCACCGGCGTTCGGTCAGGGACCGGGCGTGGTGCGCTGGCCAAGAATCACCCCGGTGCTGCTGCGTCATTGTCTGAACCTGTCGCGCCGGCGATTTCCGTTAGCCGGCGTTCGAGAAAGCGTCGTTCGGCACCGTCGTCGGTGAGCTCTCTCGCACGTCGATAGGCGTCGCGTGCCTCATCGGTCCGCCCAAGCCGTCGCAGCAGTTCGGCCCTGGTCGAGTGCAGGTAGCGAAAGTCGTCCAGACCAAGTCCGTCGACGATACGCAGACCGGCCTCCGCTCCTTCGGTCTCGGCGACGGCGATGGCCCGGTTCAGCTCGACGACCGGCGAGGCGGTCAGGCGGGTGAGTTCGCCGTACAGGGCGGCGATCTGCGCCCAGTCGCACGGCGTCTCGATGTGTAGCGACGCGATGGCAGCCTGCAGGACGTAGGGCCCGTGGCCGCCGAGGGCGATCGCCCGGTCGAGCTCGGCGCGTCCACGGTCGATCTGGGTGGTGTTCCACCGTGCCGGGTCCTGGTCGCCGAGCAGTACCAGCTCGCCGTCGTCGAACCGCGTCTCGCGGCGGGAGTCGTGCAGGAGCATCATCGCCAGGAGCCCGCGAACCTCGGGGTCGTCGGGAAGCAGTTCGGTCAGTGCACGTTCCAACCAGATCGCCTCGGCCGCGAGTTCGTCGCGGCCGCCGTAGCCCTCGTTGAAGATCAGGTACACGACGGCGAGAACGGCGTCGAGACGCTCGCGGAGCAGATGATCCGGTGGGACTCGAAACGGGATCCCCGCCGCCTTGATCTTGCGTTTGGCGCGCACGAGTCGCTGCGCCATGGTGCGCTCCGGGACGAGGAAGGCGCGGGCGATCTCGTCGGTGGTCAAGCCGCCCAGGGTACGCAGAGTGAGCGCAACCTGCGCCTCGATCGCGAGCGCCGGGTGGCAGCAGGTGAAGATGAGTTCCAGGCGCTCGTCGGGAAACGTGGTGTTCATGGGCACCTCGACACGATTGGCGGCGACGAGCAGACCCAGCCTGGTGGCGAGGGCCCGGTCGCGGCGGATGCGGTCGGTGGCGCGGTTACGCGCCGTCCTCATCAGCCAGGCGCGCGGGTTGGCCGGCACGCCGTCGCGCGGCCAGTGATCTGCGGCGATGACGAACGCTTCCTGCGCGGCGTCCTCGGCGAGGTCGAAGTCTCCGAGGACGCCGATCAGGGTGGCCAGGACGCGGCTCCATTCCTCGCGGAAGATTCCGTCGAGCGCGGCTACCAATACACCTCCGAGGGCCGGATCTCGACGGCTCCGCCATAGCGTGCCGCTGGGACGCGGGCGGCCACCTCGATGGCCGCATCGATGTCGTCGGCCTCGAGGATGAACAAGCCGCCGACGGCCTCCTTCATCCCGACGAACGGGCCATCGGTCGTCAGGGTCTTGCCGCCTTGGACCCGCACCGTGGTCGCGTTCTCGGGGAGCCCCATCGGCGGCACGGGGGTGACCCCCGGGGTCTGGTTGATCCCTTGGTAGTCGGCGTAGACCTGCTTCTGCTCCTCCTCGGGGAGGGCGGCCTGTCGTTCGAGCGCCGAGCCCTGATAGACCAGCATGACGTATTTCATCGCTACCCTCCTCGTCGGTGCCAGATTCGTCGCAGTAAGACGAACAACGAGCCGAGAAATCGACAGCTCGACACAGGAAATCTGGATCTGCCCCCGATCAGACAGGGAGCCCGTTCAGCGCGCGATCGAGCGTGTCAAAGCCCGAGGATCCCCAGCCGGTCGCGGCGGCGGCCTGGGGGACACACGTACGGCTCCGTTCCCGCCGGTCATCCAGACGATTCCATCACGCATGACCGCACGGATCTACGCTGCGCTCGGCTACCGGCCGGTGGCCGACATGGCCAACCTCGTCATCGTCCGCTGACGACGAACGCGATTCAGTTCACCCCGACCAGGGTGAACTGCGGTGGCACTCCGACAGCCTCGCGAAACGCCCTGCCCACGGGACTCGGCCGGCTGCACGCCGAATGTCGTGTCATTCCGTGTTGGCGTGGGCGGCCTTGGCGGCCGCGTTGTCCACGCCGCGGCGTTGTGCTATCAGAAGGCACACCACGTCAAGCAGGATGTGGGCCGTCTGGTCGAAGAGGCTTGACAGCGGCTGGACGGTGGCTGCCTCGCCCGGCTTGCGGTACTTGGTGGCGGCGGGCACGACGAGGACGGTCGCGGAGGCGCGGGCGAGGGGGCTGTCCGGGTCCGTCGTGACGGCGTGGACCGTGCCGCCGGCCGCTTTGGCCTGAGTCGCGACGCGTACCGTGCCGTGGGTGGTGCCGGAGCCGGAGACCGCGACAACGGTGTCGCCCGGGCCGAGGGCGGGCGTGGTGGTCTCACCCACGACGTGGACGTTGATGCCAAGGTGCATGAGGCGCATGGCGAAGGCCTTGGCCATGAAGCCGGATCTGCCCTCACCGGTGACGAGCACGTGGCGGGCGGCGAGGACGGTGTCGGCCAGAGCCCGTACCTGTTGGCGGTCTGCAGCGGCGAGCGCGGCGGTGATCTCCTCGCGGACGGTGTCGATGAGGTCAGTCACCGCGCCACCTCCGCGCCACGGGCGGCGGTGAGCAGGCCGGACACCGCCGCCGCTGGGTCGTCCGCGCCGGTGACCGCCGAGCCGACGATCACCCTCAGCGAGGGTACGCCGGCCAGCGCCGGAATGTCGTCGACGCCGAGGCCGCCAGCGACCGCGACCCGCCGGCCGCGTGCCCAGGAGCCGAGCAGCGCGATCGGGCCATCTCCGTGCGCCTGGCTGTCCTTGCCGACGTGGGCAGCGAGCACGACGTGGCCGGGGAGGCGGGTGGCGAGGGCGGCTCGGGCGGATTCATCGAGCCCCATGAGGTCCACCACCACCTCCCGATCATGCTCCTCAGCGACCTGGACGGCAGTGTCGATGGTGGCCGCCGCGGCGAGTCCGAGGACGGTCGCGGAGCGGGCGCCCGCGCCGTACGCGACCGTGAATTCCCACCTGGCATCGTCAGCGGTCTTGAGGTCGGCGAGTACCGGGGTTCCGGCCGACGCCTCGACGATCGTTTCGACGGCGCGCATGCCGTATTGCTTGATGAGGGAGGTGCCGACCTCGATCCAGTCAGCGAGCGGGGTCACGGCGGCCGTGATGTCGACGGCGCGCTCCAGCGGCATCCGGTCGAGGGCTACCTGTAGTTGCATCGGGTCGGTCCTTTCATGTGGTGACGAGGGCCAGGAATTGGGCCAGCGCGGCACGGTCAGGCAGGCCGTCCCTGTCGCCGGGGTCGGTGGTGGCCAGCGCCCCGACCGCCGCGGCCCGGCGCAGGCACTCTTCCATCGGCAGTCCGTCGAGATGGCCGCTGATGAGGCCGGCCGCGAAGCCGTCGCCGGCGCCGACGGTGTCGACCACGGTCACGGGGAAGACCGGCTGGTGCCAGTGCCGGCCGTCGGCGGTGTACAGGTCGGCGCCGGCCGCGCCGTTCTTGACGACGACTGCGGACACCCCGCGGTCCAGGTAGAACGAGGCGATGGCCGCCGGGTCGGCGCTGCCGGTGAGCACCGCACCTTCGGCGACGCCGGGCAGCACCCAGTCCGCGCGGACGGCCAGGTCGTTGATGACTCGGACCATCTCGGTCTGGTCGTTCCACAACACCGGTCGCAGGTTGGGGTCGAAGGAGATGGTGGCGCCGGCGGCGCGCGCGACGTCGATTGCACGGGTGGTGAACGACCGGGCGTTCATCGACAGCGCCGGCGGGATGCCGGTGAGGTGCAGGTGGCGGCTGCCGGCGACGTACGCGTCGGTGGCCTGCGAGGGTGTCAGCCGGCTGCCGGCGGAGTTGCGCCGGAAGTAGACGACCTGCGGGTCGCCGCCGTCGGCCCGGCTCTTGAGCTGGAACCCGGTACGCGCGTCGGCGTCGAGCGTGACGGTGGTCGTGTCGACGCCGGTGGCGGCGAGTTCGGCGAGCGCGTACCGGCCAAAAGGATCGTCGCCGACCCGCCCCACCCAGCCGACCCGATGGCCAAGTCGGGCCAGCCCGGTCGCCACATTGACCTCCGCGCCGGCCAACGCCCGGACGTAGGTGCTGACCTGGTCGAGCGGGCCCGGCTCGACGGCCACGAACATCGCCATCACCTCGCCGAAAGTGACCACATCCAAGTCCGGCCTCATACCGGTGCTCCAGTCAGCTGCGTCGCCGCGTTGTGCAGGGAGCCGATGCCGTCGACGGTGACGGTCACCTGGTCGCCCGGGTGTATGGCGGCGTACTCGCCCGGTGCGCCGGTGAGCACGACGTCGCCCGGACCGAGGGTCATGAACGAGGTGAGGTATACGAGGATCTCGGTGACGTCCCGGGCCAGACGGGCGGTGGAACCCGGCGCCAGCGGTGAGCCGTTGACATGCATCCGAACGATGGCGTCGGACGGGTCGAGGTCGATTTCGATCCACGGCCCGAGCGGCGTGAACCCGTCGTAGCCCTTGGCGGTCGTCCACAGTGGGTCCACCTGCTGGAGGTCGCGGGCGGTGACGTCG
This sequence comes from Micromonospora sp., assembly GCA_049791715.1. GTDB lineage: Bacteria > Actinomycetota > Actinomycetes > Mycobacteriales > Micromonosporaceae > Micromonospora. The sequence goes on along the minus strand of JBARAE010000552.1, from coordinate 5,888 downwards.
TTGGCGACGGTGTATCCCAGCACGGCGTCGAGTGCGTCGACCGGGCGCAGGTGGCGTGCCGGGCGGCCGATGACCACCCCCAGCTCGCCCTCCACGTCCACCCGGCCGATGGCGGCGGGCAGGGGGATCGCCTCGTGCGGTCCGACTACTGAGCGGGCCGGCTTGAGGAACGCCTGCGGCGGCAGGTCGCGGTCGGCCGAGCCGGTGTTGTGTGCCATCCCGACGACGGTGCGGGGCTCCACAGGCGCCAGCAGCCGCACGTCACGCAGCCGGAGCGAGGTCCGGCCGGGGTTCACGGCGTGCCGGTCTGCGGGCAGCGTGTGGGGGTCGTCGAGGAGGGTGAGACGGTCACCCTCCACGACGCCGTACCCGATGCCGCCCGGGTGGGCGGCGCGGGCGATCCGCATTGATGCCTCTTCCTACTCAGCGGGGACCGGGGTGGGCAGCACGGTGGCGGCGCTGGCCCTCGACGCCCGCACCAGCGGCACGATCCCGGCTGCGGCGGCCAGCGACAGCGCCATCAGCAGGAATGACGCGGCGTTGGAGCCGGTGCTGTCGTTGAGCCAGCCAACCAGATACGAGCCGGCAAAGCCGCCCAGCGCACCGAAGCTGTTGATCAGTGCGATCGACGCGCCGGCGACGTTGCGGGGCAGGAACTCCGGGATGTAGGCGAAGTACGGGCCGTACGGGGCGTACATGGCCGCACCGGCGATCACCAGCAGCGGGAAGGACAGCCAGAAATGCCGCGGCCCGAGCAGGTACGAGCCGTAGAACGCGGCGGCGCCGAGCAGGAGCCACGGCCACACGTACGCGGAGCGACGCCCGGAGCGGTCGGAGGCGCGGCTGTTGACCAGCATCACGATGACCGCCAGTGCGTACGGCGCGCCGGAGATGACGCCCGTCAGACCGATTCCCTCGCCGGAACCGGCCTTGACGATCGAGGGCAGCCAGAACACGAACCCGTAGACGCCGATGCTCCACAGGAGGTACTGGACCGACAGCAGGACCACGTTGCGGGAGCGGAACGCCTCTCGGTACGAGCCGACCGGGTTGAGCATCTTCTGCTCTTCGGCCAGCGCGTTGACCACGCCGTCGCGCTCGGCGGGGTCGAGCCACCGCGCCTGGTCGGGCCTGTCGTCCACCATCTTCCAGAACACGAACGCCCAGATGACGGCCGGCAGCCCCTCGATGATGAACATGCCACGCCACGACGTGGCCTCGATGAGGTAACCGGAGACCACGGTCAGCCACAGCACGGTGACGGGGTTGCCCAGGATCAGGAAGGTGTTCGCGCGCCCGCGCTCAGGCTTGGTGAACCAGTGCGACAGAAAGATCACCATGGCGGGCAGGACCGCAGCCTCGACCACACCGATCAGGAAGCGGACGACCATCAGGAGGCCGACGTTGGAGACCAGGCCCTGCAGGGAGGCCAGCACGCCCCAGGCGATGAGGCTCCAGAAGATGAGCTTCTTGACGCTGCGCCGTTCGGCGTAGATCGCGCCGGGGATCTGGAACAGGAAGTAGCCGAGGAAGAACAGCGCGCCGAGCAGTGCGGCGACGCCGCCGGTGATGGCCAGGTCTTCCTTCATGCCGCCGGCGACGCCGACGGAGTAGTTGGACCGGTCCAGGTAGGCGAGGCTGTAGGTGACGAAGACGATCGGCAGCAGGCGGCCCCAGCGTTGACGGCCGAGCGCAATCGGCTCGGTGGGGTGTCCGGAGGGGGGCCCGGAGGGGACGGTCATGATCGCTCCTTCTTGCCACGATGTGAGAAGGCTTCCCGTGATGCAGCAATCTTGCGCCCCGGCTAATATCACGTCAATACCTTGTTTCGTTATCTGACAACGTTTGCCGCCAGGCGGCATGATTGGGCGATGTGACCAACCCACAGACGGCCGCGACGGGAAGCCGCACCCCGGGTCCCGCCGCGAGCGAGGCGTCCGACATGGTGAGCAAGGCCCTGCGACTGCTGAGCCTGCTCGGTGACCGGCCTGGCGGCATCGCCCTGTCCGAGCTGTCGCGCGTCGCCGGCTACCCCACCAGCACCACTTACCGGCTGCTCGGCACCCTCGTCCGCGAGGGCTTCGCCCGTTTCGACGACGCCAGCAAGCGATACACCCTCGGGCTCAAGGTCTTCGAGCTCGGTCAGCGGGTCTCCCACGCCTTCGGGTTCACCGGCATCGCGCTGCCGGTGATGCAACGGGTCTCCGCCCAGACCCGGGAAGCGACGCTGATGTCAGTGCGCGACGATGACAAGCAGCTCTACGTCCACTACGTCGAGGGCCCCCGACAGGTGAGCGTGATCGGTGAACCGGGCAAGCACGGCCCGCTGCACTGCACCGCGATGGGCAAGGTCCTCGTCGCGTACGCCCCCGCCCCGGCGCGGGAGGAACTGGTCGCCACGCTTCCCCTCGAGCCGCTCGGCCCGAACACCATCACGGACCGGGATGCGTTCCGCGCTGAGATAGACAGCGTCCGCTCACGGGGGTACGCGATCGCCGACGAGGAGCACGAGGCGGGCATCCGGGCGGTCGGTGTGCCGATCCTCGACCAGACCGGTACGGCGACAGCCGCGCTTTCGGTTGCCGCACCCGCATTTCGTACCCCGATCGAGGACCTGGTCGGGCAGGTGCCCATCCTGATCGAAGCCGCCCGGGAGCTGGCAGTGGTGCTACCACCCCGTCGTTGACCACGGCCCCGGGATGCCCCAGCCCCTCGGTGTGCCTCGATCACGGGTGAGGGGAGCGCGGCTGCACGGCGACAACCAGTCGGGTGTGGACCTTGGCGAGGACGATGCCGTCGTCGGGGCATGGCGTGTCCCGGGGGTACGCCGTTATCCGCAGCCGTCCGGCGCTCGGGCGGCCGGCGGCGTCCCAGGCTTGCACCTGCGCTGCCAGGTCGCTCGCGAGCCGATCACCGTGAGGCCCGTACCCGCACGCGTCCACCTCGCACTCCGCCGTGCCCCCGGTTCGCCGTCCCAGCACGGCGATGCTCGCAGCGTCGAGAATGCCTGGCGTTGCGCGAAAGCCGTGCGATTGCAGCAACGCGTGTTCAAGCTCGGCAGCTCCGTGCCCTTCATCAGACAGGCCACACGAGCGCGGCTCGGTGACCGCAACCCACACTCCCAGGCCACCACATTCGTCCAGGCGCAGGCCTGACATCCCAACTGGCTGGACAACGCCGGGCCCGGCCAGCGCCCTGCTCACGCCGTGGTGGTCGATGTCGCGCTCGTCGGGCACGGAAAGTCGAAGACCGGTCGCCCGGTCAAGCACATGAATCATGCCTGGGCCAGCAAGCTCACCGCGCAGCGGCATGAAGCCGCACGGGACCTGCGACCGGCTTACCCAACGTTCGCCGTCCCGCTCGAACGCCACCGACACCTGCGCACCATGCAGATCCAGCGGGACCACGATGCGTCCGCCGGGCGCCAGCTGGTCCAGCCACGCCGGCGCCAGGTCCCACACCCCAACCGTCGCGATGATCCGGTCGTACGGCGCCGCCGGCGGGTAACCGTGGGCGCCGTCGCCGCAGACCACCGTCACCTGCGGACAACCGGCTGCGGCAAGGAAGACCTCGGCCCGGTCCACAACCTGTGGGTCGATGTCGACGCTGACCACCTCGCCCGCCGGCCCGACCAGGTGCGCCAGCAACGCAGCGTTGTATCCGGTTCCGGCCCCGATTTCGAGCACCCGATGACCCGGAGCCACGCCGAGCTGGTCCAGCATCAGGGCCATGATCGTAGGTTGCGATGATGAGCTGACGGGTACGCCGTCGCCGTCCCGTTTGGTAACGATGGCCTCGTCGCGATACGCCGCTTCCACCGCGGCGTCGGGCACGAACACATGCCGCGGCACTGCCAGCAGCGCCTCGGCGACCGACTCGTCCTGCGCGCCGCCGCGACCACGGACCACCGCGAGCAGATCTCGCCGCAGGCCCGCCACCTCGGGCATCACCGACCGCTTCCCATCGTCGAGACGACTCCTGCCCCGCACACACGCTACGTCAGAAAGGTCTGCGGCGACCCCGTAGCCGTCGGCCGTTCCACAGGCCCCGGCCTGCGGGACGGAGAGCCGCTAACGAACCACGCGGCCAAGGCGACACCGACCACGGGCTCCCACCAGGACCCCGGTAAAGTCGTGCCGGCGGACAGCCGGCGGCCGGCCGGGATTCTGTGTGGATCGGACCGGGGGGTAGCTGCCCGCGACCTGTCACGATGGTGCGCCTGGTGGCGACGGTGGTTCGGCTGGATGTGCTCGAGCGCGAGTGGCGTCGGAGATGGCAACCCCGGCGAGGACTGCGGTGGGGGCGAGGGCGACCAGCAGCGGCGGCAGGAGGAGCATCGCCGGTGTCAGGGCAGCCAGCACGACCAGGCCGATCGGCCGATCCCGGGATACGCGGGCGAAGACCGCGTACTCGAAGCCGGCACGCCCGGCGAGGAAGAGTGCGGGTCCGCCGAGGATGATGGCGATCCAGGCCGCTTGCGTATGTCCGAACGGGTGGGTGATGACGAGTTCGTGGCCGACGGCGGTGACGACGATGCCCGCCACCATGACCAGGTGGGCGTATGACGTCGATCCGGCAAGGCGGGCCGGCTCGGGGGCCGCTTTGATGGCTGCGGCCGCCAGTTCCCCGGAGCGGTAGATGTAGATCCGCCACAGCAGCACGGTGGTGGCGATCGTCACGAGGAACGCAGCGGTCCGGTCGGGCGTGAAGGCGGTGCCGCGAAGCGCCAGTCCGGTGACCAGGATCAACTCGCCGAGCGCGATGATGTAGAACTGCCGGTAGCGCTCGGACAGGTGTTCGGCCATGGTCGGCAAATCCGACGGGGGCGTGCGCCCGATCCCCGGCGCGGGGTAGTAAAGCGCGTATGCGGCGTAGTCCAAGGCCACCGCGAGTGTCCACAGCGCCACACGCGCCGTCCCATGCGAGAGCGCCCCGGCGATCCACGGCACCGCGGCCACGCCGTACCAGAACAGTATCCGCCCGGACGTGCGCCGCGGTGCGTGGCCCCGCAGGGCGATCACAAGGAAGATGTTGGTGCCGATGAATATTGCGACGAATGCCCCTGCGAAGACCAGGCCTTGCCTGCCGAACGCGTCGGGCAGCGCGATCGCCATCACCAGGGTGCCCACCAAAGTCGCGATGACCAGCAGCTGTATCGCCGGTTGTCGCGGGTCGAACCTGTCGGTTATCCACGCCGTGTTGAACCAGACCCGCCACACTGTCAGCAGCAGCAACAGCGTCTGGAAGGCGCCGCTCCAGGTGAGATCCTGGATCAGCGCGTGCGAGAGTTGGGTGAGCGCGAAGACAAACGCCAGGTCGTAGAACAGTTCCAGGAACGTTGCCATCTGCGGATCCTCAGGCGTGCGCATCAGCTCGCCCGCCCTGCTCGTCGTCATCGGCTCGCCCGTTCTGTTGGCTTCGTGGCAGCGTTGAAGCAGTCGTACCACGCTGCCGCGCCTCCCGTGCCGACAAGACGATGCGCAGGGTTCTCGCAACGAGTGACGAGCTGAGGCGGCGTGGCGGGTGGGCCAAGCAGTTTGGGTGAGTCTGAATCGAGAGTCATGCCCGCTCAGGGCCCCGGTCAAGTCGTCAGGTGATGCCGAGTAGGGCCAGGGGCCGGGTGCTGTCGCGGGCGTGATGTCGGTTGGCAGCGGCGATGTTGGCGATTCCGGCGGTGCGGAGGGCGCCGATGGCGGCGTTGCGTAGGGCGGCCATGACCTCGGGCCCGGTTCCGGTGCGAATCTGGCAGCGGTCTTCGTCGTAGGTGACGTCCCGCACCCAGTGGATCTTGTTTTCGATGGACCAGTGGCCGCGAATCCACGTGGCCAGTTGCGCCGGTTTCGCTTGGTGCACGCGCAGGTCGGTGATGGCGTAGACGGTCTCGGTGG
>JBARAE010000551.1:0-6158 GCA_049791715.1 Micromonospora sp. | reverse complement strand
GGAAGGACCTGCCCGTCGACCCGACCCTGGGCCGCAGCGGGCGCGGACCGGCACCCAGTCGCTTCGGCCGGCTGGCGCCGATCGAGATGTTCACCGTCGAGGAGCCGGACGAGCTCTGTGCCACCGAGCCGGCCCATGTACCAGGTACCGGGCTGGGGCGCGGGCTCGGGCGACTGCGCCGGGCACTCCTCGGTCCGCCGCTGAGCAGCGCCGCCGTGCTGTACGAGCGGATGCGCAGACTGGTCGCTCTGCCGATCCTCTCCTCCGATCTGCTCAGCTCGGTGGCGTACGGGCCGGAGGCGATGCTCAGCGTGCTGGTGCTGGCCGGCAGCGGCGCACTCGGGCTCTCGCTGCCGCTGGCCGCCCTGCTGGTCGTGCTGATGATCGCGGTGGGGGTGTCGTACCGGCAGACCATCCCGGCGTACCCGCACGGTGCCGGCTCGTACATCGTGGCCGGCGACAACCTCGGCCGTACGCCGGGGCTCGCGGCGGCCGCCGGGCTGATGCTCGACTACGTGCTGACGGTGTCGGTGTCGGTGGCGGCCGGCGTGCACGCGGTCACCTCCGCGCTGCCCGGGCTGAGGCCGTTCACCGTGCCGCTCGGGGTGCTGGTGATCGCCCTGCTGCTCGCCGGGAACCTGCGCGGTGTCCGTACCGCCGGCAACATCTTCGTGCTGCCCACGTACGCCTTCGTGGTCGCGGTCCTCGCGGTGCTGGTGGTCGGCTACCTACGGGCGGCGGGCCGGGGCTTCGCGCCGGTCCCGCCGCCGGAGGTGCCGGCCGCGGAGGGACTCGGCCTGCTGCTGGTTCTGCGCGCCTTCTCCTCCGGCGCGGTGTCGATGACCGGCATCGAGGCGGTGTCCAACGCGGTGCCCGCGTTCCGGCCCACCGAGTGGCGCAACGCCCGCACCACCCTCGGTTGGATGGTCTCGATGCTGGTGGTGGTCTTCGCCGGCCTGATCGTCCTGATCCACCTGGACGGCCTGGTCCCCCGGCCGGGGGAGACGATCCTCTCCCAGCTCGGCCGGCTCACCTTCCCCTCCGGCCCCTGGTACGCGCTGCTGCAGGCCGCCACCGCGCTGATCCTGCTGCTGGCCGCGAACACGGCCTTCAACGACTTTCCCCGGTTGCTCTTCTTCATGGCGCGGGACGGCCACGCGCCCCGCCGCTTCCTGCACATGGGGGACCGGCTCGCGTTCAGCAACGGGCTGGTGGCGCTCGCGACCGTGGCGGCGGTCATCTTCGTCGCGTTCGGTGGGCGCACCGAGTCGCTGATCCCGCTCTACGCGGTCGGCGTCTTCCTGGCCTTCACCCTGTCCCAGGCGGGAATGGTGGTGCACTGGCGCCGCCGGCGCGGCGCGGGCTGGCGGCGCCGGCTGGTTCTCAACGCGGTGGGCGCCGCCCTCTCCGGGCTGGTGCTGGTGACCGCCGCGGTGGCGAAGTTCAGCGAGGGCGCGTGGGTGATCGTCATCGCGGTGCCCCTGCTGGTGTTCCTCTTCCACCGCGTCCACCGGCACTACGCCGCGCTGCACCGGGCGCTGGCGCTGCACCCGCCACCACCAACCGCCGGGGCCGCGCAGCGCCCACCGCCCGCCGAGGGCCAGGAACTTCCCCAGCAGGTACGCCACCTGGTCGTCGTGCCGGTCGCCCGGCTGAACCGGGCGTCGCTGCGCGCTCTGGCGTACGCGGCGTCGCTGGGGCAGCCGACGCTGGCCGTGCACATCGCTCCCGAGGACGAGGAGGCGGACCGGTTCCGGGAGGAGTGGCGGGCCTGGGGCGACCACGTGCGGCTGGAGATCATTGTCTCGCCGTACCGGGCGGTGATCGGGCCGCTGGCGCACTACCTGGAGGCGCTGCACGCCTCCCGGGGGGAGCTGACGCTGACCGTGATCGTGCCCGAGGTGGTGCTGCGCCGCCGGTGGCACCGCCCCCTGCACAGCGCGGCCGAGCAGCGGCTGCGGGTCGCACTGCGGGCCCTGCCGGGGGTGGTGGTCACCAGCGTCCCCGTGCACCTGTCCGAGTGAGGTTCACAGGTAGGCCGCGAAGTGCTCGGCCACCAGTCCGGTGATCTCGTCGACGTCCCGGCTGCCGTCCACCTCGATCACCCGTATCCCCAGGTCCCGAGCCCGGGCCGCGGCGTCGGCGGAGACCAGCTCGTCGCGGGCCCACCGCTGGCGCAGCGCCCGCTCCGGGTCACTGACCCCGGGGTGCCGCGCGCTCGCCCGGGGGAGCCGCTCCCGCTGGTACGCCCGGAACTCCGGCGTCGGCACCAGCACCACCATCTGCTGGGTGGACTCGACGACAGGGGCGACCAGTTCCGGTCGGAGTCCCCATCCCTCGGCTATCACCCGCCGACCGCTGACCAGGGCGCTGAGGTCGTCCAGCACCCACTCGAAGCGGCGAGGGAACCCGGCGAGGGTTTCGGCGGCCATCCGAGCCGGATCGGTGTGCACCCAGGCGGTGTCGGGGTCGGGGCCGGCATGGGGCTCACCGCGCCGGACCCGGTCGGCGATACGCCGGTCGTCGTGGCCGCGGGCGTCGTGCCGGTCGTACAGGTACGCGGTGAGTCCGTGCCGCAGCGCCAGGTTGACGGCGACGGTCGACTTGCCGGCCCACTGCCCGCCGCCGACCCAGAGCGCCCGGCGGGCGGTGGCCAAGGGATCGAATTCCATGCTTGGACCCTGCGCGTTGCCAGCTCCAAGATCAAGTCTTGTTCTCGGCGACCCCTCGTGATGAAGTGAGAGACAACGGCAGCTCAGACTTCGTGGACTTCCAGCACCTGGCCGGTCGGTGCGACGTCGCCGAGGGCGGCGCGCAGCGCGGCCCGTTCCGGATCGGCCAGAAACGACTCGTACGCGGCCCGGGAGGCGAACCGGAGCAGGTGCACCTCGGCCCGCCCGTCGCCGGTACGCAGCCGCCGCTCCAGCCGTCCGCCGTGCCGCCCGAGCAGGGCGAGCACCTGGTCCTCGTACCGCTGACCGGCCTCGAGCGCGTCGGTGGCCAGCTCGACCAGCGCGACCACACGCAGCACGGCGGCCGGGTCGTCGACCAGCGACTTCCAGAAGTGGTGGTCGACGTGGCCGCCCGGAATGCCGTCCCGGACGCCAGTGTCGGAGTAGCCGTTCCGGCGGTAGAAGTGTGGCGCTTGGAACGAGAAGGACGAGACCGAGATCTCCGTGCACCCGCGGCGCCGCGCTTCCTTCTCGGCGGCGCGCAGCATCCGCCCGCCCCAGCCCCGGTGCCGTCGGTCGGCTCGCACCCACAGGGTGTTGATTCCGGCCCGACCGCCCCAGGTCCAGCCGGTGAGCCCGCCGGCCAGTTCGCCATCGGCGTCGGTGACCCGCACCGACAGGTCGGCCTCGTCGTCGGCCCCCGTGGCGGCGTTGTTGAACGCAGCCAGCTCCCGCCCGATTCGCGCTTCCAGCTCCGTGTCCACGCCGCCCACGTGCAGCGTCGTCCCGTTCTCGTCGATCATGGGGCCGAGTGTCGCAGTGGGCCGGTGCGCCCCGCCAATCGGAAACCGGTTACTCGGCGATGCCGACGGCCCTGGCGCTCGCCGTCCAGAGCCGGGCGGCGAGCTGCGGGTCGGCGGCCTTGCGCAGCGGCCGGCGCAGCCGCCGGTCGGCGTAGTACGCCCCGTCGACCAGCCGGGACGGGTCCTGGTTGGCCAGCCAGACCAGCGTCTCGGCGCCCTTCTCCGGGCTGCGGAACGGCAGCAGCCGCATGCCCAGCGCCACCAGCCGGCTCTCGTTGCCGAACCGGGTCCGCACCACGCCGGGGTGGAAGCAGTACGCCGGCACGTCCGGCCAGCGGCGGGCCGCCTCGGCGGTGAAGAGGATGTTGGCCTGCTTGCTGGTGCCGTACGCGCGGATCGGGCGGTACCGGCGCAGCGTGGCGTTGAGGTCGTCCGGGTCGAGGACGCCGCTGCGGTGGGCGCCGGAGGCGGTCACCACCATCCGGCCGATCCGGTCCCGGAGCAGGTTGCTGAGCAGGAACGGCGCCAGGTGGTTGGCCTGCATGCTGAGCTCGAACCCGTCGACCGTGGTGATCGGCTGGAGGACGATCGCGCCGGCGTTGTTGGCGAGCACGTCGATCCGGTCGTACGCGGCGCGGAGCTGCTCGGCGAGCCGGCGGACGTCGTCGAGGACGGCGAAGTCGGCCCGGAAGAGTTCCGGACGTTCACCGCTGGACTCCCGGACCCGTTCCCCGGCGGACTGGAGCCGGGCCGGATCCCGACCGACCAGTACCACCTGGTCACCGCGGCGGGCCAGGTCGACGGCGGCGGCCAGTCCGATGCCGGAGCTGGCCCCCGTCACCACCACGATCCGACGCTCAGTGAGATCTTCCACAGGTCCATTCACCCCGGTCACGGCACGAGGTTACCGTGGCGTCACTACGACCTTTGGGATCGTTAAGTTCTCGAATCTTATTTCTGGTGGCGTCGGCGTTCCGCCGGACGCTGGAAGGAGCGCATCCATGACCGCTGTCGGTCGCCCCCGCCGGTCCTGCCTCGCGGTACCCGGCTCCAGCGTCAAGATGCTCGGCAAGGCCCAGGGCCTCCCGGCCGACCAGGTCTTCCTCGACCTGGAGGACGCGGTCGCCCCGCTGGCCAAGCCGGACGCCCGCAAGAACATCGTCGCCGCGCTGAACGAGGGCGACTGGACCGGCAAGACCCGGGTGGTCCGGGTGAACGACCTGACCACCCCGTGGACCTACCGGGACGTCATCGAGGTGGTCGAGGGTGCCGGCGCCAACCTGGACTGCATCATGCTGCCGAAGGTGCAGAACGCCGCTCAGGTGCAGTGGCTGGACATGACGCTCACCCAGATCGAGAAGACCCTCGGCCTGGAGGTGGGCCGGATCGGTATCGAGGCGCAGATCGAGAACGCCGCCGGTCTGGTGAACGTCGACGCGATCGCGGCCGCCTCGCCCCGGGTGGAGACGATCATCTTCGGCCCGGCCGACTTCATGGCCTCGATCAACATGAAGTCGCTGGTGGTCGGCGCGCTCATCCCGGACTACCCGGGCGATCCGTACCACTACATCCTGATGCGGATCCTGATGGCCGCCCGGATGCACGACAAGCAGGCCATCGACGGCCCCTTCCTGCAGATCCGGGACGTGGACGCGTTCCGCGAGGTGGCGAAGCGCTCGGCGGCGCTGGGCTTCGACGGCAAGTGGGTGCTGCACCCCGGCCAGATCGACGCGGCGAACGACGTCTACTCGCCGGCACAGGAGGATTACGACCACGCCGAGCTGATCCTCGACGCGTACGACTACTACACCTCCGAGGCCGGCGGGAAGCTCGGCGCGGTGATGCTCGGCGACGAGATGATCGACGAGGCGTCCCGCAAGATGGCCCTGGTGATCGCCGCCAAGGGCCGCGCGGCCGGGATGACCCGCACCTCCACCTTCACCCCGCCCGCAAAGTGAGCCGCGCCGCCCCGGCTGGGCCGGGGCGGTGCCTGCCCGATCAGTAGCCGGAGCTGTCGAAGCCTTCCGCGTTCTGACCGATCGCGAACGCGATGATGGCGATGTAGCCGAGGACCACGAGCACCAGGAGCCCGGTGAGTATCCAACCGACGATGATGGCGGCCTTCGCCATGCCCTCGCCGCCCTCACCGGTCTCCCGGATCTGCCGGCGGGCGATGTGGCCGAGGATCGCGCCGACCGGTGCGGTGATGCAGGACGCCACGCCGACCAGCGACAGGATCAGCGCCACCAACGCCATGCTGTTGGTTTTGGCCGCCGGGGCCGGGTAGCCGTAACCCGGGTAGCCCGGCTGCGGGTAGCCCGGCTGCGGGTAGCCGTACCCCGGGTAGCCCGGCTGGGGGTGACCGGCCATCGTGTACGGATCGGCGCCGGTCGGCTGGCCGGGCACCGGCTGTCCGCTGACCGGCGGACCCGGGGCGTACGGATCGGCGCCGGTCGGCTGGGTGGGGATTGGCTGACCGCTCATCGGCAGGGTCGGGTCCGCTGGCGGGGTCGACTGCTGGCCGGACCACGCCGGGTCGGGCCAACCGCCGGAGGGTGGGGGATTGGTCATGATGCCTCTCCGTCTTTTCCGGGTGAACCGTCAGGGTAGTCAGCGACGCGTAAACCGGAGGTCCCCGCTACCGGGTGCCGCGTTGCCTCGGGCCTTCCGGACCGGGCAGGAT
>JBARAE010000550.1:0-10775 GCA_049791715.1 Micromonospora sp. | reverse complement strand
TCCTCGGCCTGGAGCAGCGCGGCTACCGCCGCTTCGAGCTAGCCATCGTCGGGCTGCTCAGCATCGTGTTCCTCGGCTTCCTCTACGACCTGGCCGTGGTCGGCGCGGACCCGGTCGGGGTGGCCGGCGGGCTGGTGCCCGGATTCGCCGGCAACGACAGCCTCCTGCTGGTGGCCGGCATCATCGGCGCAACCGTGATGCCGCACGTGGTCTACCTACACTCCGCCTTGACGAAGACGCGGGTGGCCTGCCGGGACGACGCCGAGCGCCACGAGCTGCTGCGCTTCCAGCGGCTCGACGTGGTGGTCGGGCTCGGCGCGGCCGGTGTGATCAACCTGTCCATGCTGGTGATCGCGGCCTCGCTGTTCAACCGCACCGGCCATGCCGACGTCGACTCGATCGAGGCCGCCCACGCCGGGCTCGGCCACCTCGTCGGTGGCGGCGCGGCCCTCGCGTTCGCCGTCGCCCTGCTCGCCTCCGGACTGTCCTCGTCGAGCGTGGGCACCTACGCCGGGCAGGTCGTCATGCAGGGCTTCATCCGCCGGCGCATCCCGCTGTTCGTCCGGCGCGGGCTGACAATGCTCCCGGCACTGCTGGTGCTGGGGTTGGGCCTGCCGGCCACGGACAGCCTGGTCGTCTCGCAGGTGGTCCTGTCGTTCGGCATCCCCTTCGCTCTGGTCCCGTTGCTGTTGCTGACCCGCCGCGCGGACATCATGGGCTCGTTCGTCAACAGCCGGGCCACCACGGCGGCGGCGGGTGGCATCGCCGCAGTGATCATCGTGTTGAACGTGTACCTGCTGTACGTCACGTTCCTCGGCTAGCCCCAGGACCAGCCCTTCGGCCAGCCCGCGCCCGGTCAGGGTCACAGCGGTGCCTCGGTCTGCTGTTCAACACTCACGAGATATTGACCGCATCCGGGCAGACCTACGGCGCGGACCGGGTGCACCGGCAGCTACGCCGCGACGGCATCAGCGTGGGCCGCAAGCGCACCGAGCGGCTGATGGCCTCCCAGGGTTGGCAGGGCGCGCGTTCCTACGCCGCGGCTGGCGCGGCGGCTCGACCCGACAGGACCCGAACGCGACGCCGGCACCGGACCTGATCAACCGGAACTTCACCGCGACCGGGCCGAACCGGCTCTGGGCCCATCTACCGCGCCCTGGCCGTCACAGTCGAGGGAACCCGCGACATCCTCGGCCTGTGGGCCGGCGACGGCGGCGAGGACGCCCAGTTCTGGCTGCAGGTGCTCAGCGAGCTGAAGAACCGCGGCCTCGCCGACGCCTGCACCGTTGAGGGACCGCGCCGAGACGGCGTCGGTGCCGAGCGGCTTCTCCACATCAGCCGGGTAGACACCAAGCGCAACCTGCACCCCTCCGCCCCAGGCCGTCGGCGCATCACCACCTACTGCGGCGTGCCCAGCAATTCCCTTTTGACGCCGCGGCGGATCAGCAACGAGGTTGGCGGCCAAGCGGCGAAGAAGCCGATGATCAACCCGACCTGGACAATGAGCCAAAATACCGGACTACTAGGCCGCAGGGTCTCGTGGAATACAAGAATATGCATTAGCGCTAGCCAACCTAATAGGGCGAGCTCGAAGACGGACACGGTCAGCAGGTCCGCCCTGAAAAATCTCCGGATTGCGGCCCACGCTCTTCGATCACCCGCGTGAGCCTCAGCAGAGTAGCGAAATGCAACGCCTATGGCCACTGCGCCTACATAGTCGCCGAGGACTTCGGGCCACAGTGTGCTGCCGAATATTTCGATGCCAACGCCATAGGTGATAGGCGTAGCAATGATGACACCCAGAGTGCAGTGCGTCGCACAATGATAAGTTTGGATTATCGTAGGAGCATGTCGCGAGCTCCTGGGCGGGTTGCCGTGCCGGTCCAGCCACCGGGGAGACTGGGGCCTACCCCACTTTCTGTAGGCCAGGACGGCCGCTGGGCCAAGGTAGAGGGCGGTTGCCGGCCAGACTATCTCCATGACCTTGACCGGCTGACGATATCCAAAAACAACTTGGTCAACAACGACAACGGCGGCGCTGGCCAACACCACAAAGAGCACAGCCCACGAAAGCATCACGAGCCACGTCGGTTGCACAATCATCTCCGTTCGCTCCAGGGCGCCCGATGCAATGTCGATGGCGGCGGATGTGACGAACTCCACCACCAGGTGAGGAAGGCGACCCAAGATGCCGTCTCAAGTATGAGAGCACGTCGGGCGGTGAGGCATCCGGCATCGCCCACCTGCACAACATCGCGCCTTGCGGGCTGAACAATGAACCCGCCGAGCAATGCTTCACCGGGTTACGCGCCCCTTTACCGTGAGGCGGCTCCACGCATCGTGGCTTCACCGCGGTCGTCATCGGCGAGCCACACCGCGCCTTCTACGGCAACCAGTTCGGCCTGATGCTCAGCGCCTTTCTGACCACGCCGACCATGGCGGCCGCGTCATCGACGCTGGCGGCATCCGCGCCGCACGTGCCCTGCCCGGCCGTGAAGCCGCCAGAGCCCCCGCCCGCCGCACCGTCTCCGCCACCGGTCGGTCCCGCCGACCCGGCCGTCGGCGGCGAGACGCTGACCACGGCAGGGCTGTCCATTCCGGCGGGTGCACCGATGGCGCCGGCGGTGACCGCCACCTCGTGGGTCGTGGCCGACCTCGAGTGGCGCGGTGCTGGGTGGATGCGGCCCGCACGAGCACCGCACGCCAGCCAGCGTGCAGAAGATGCTGCTGGCCGCGTCCAGATCGCTTGGGCGAGTTCGGCGAACGCTGCGGCGACCCGCAGAGCGGGTGGGGCATCAACGCCGAGTTCGTAGTGTCCGCGGCGGAGGTTCTGCATGAACGCGTGTCCGGCGACGATGACCTGTGCTGTCTTGTCCGTTCGTAGCCCGCGCATCGGTCTCAACCGCTGTTTGAGCGGGCCGTGATCAGCCTCGATCGGATTATTCGCGTACTGCTCGACGTGGTGCCACGCGGACGGGACCAGCTCATCCAGCACGCCGCGGTAGACCGCAGCGGCGTCGGTGACCACCTCCGCGGGTGTCACCTTCAACATCGACAGCTCCCGGCGGAAGAACCGCCGAGCCGCGTCGGCGTCCGGGCGGGCCGAGACCAGCACGTCGATGACCTGCCCGTCCTGGTCGACCGCCCGGTACACGTAGCGCCACACCCCGTTGACCTTGACGTACGTCTCATCAACGTGCCACCTGTCGGCTGGTGAGTGCCGGCAGAAGCGGGCGGCGTCGGCCAGCAGTGGAGTGAACCGATGCACCCAGCGGTAGACGGTGACGTGGTCGACCTCCACGCCGCGTTCGAGCAGCAGCTCTTCAACGTCGCGATAGGACAAGTTGAACCGCAGATACCAGCGCGTCGCGACCACGATGACCTCCGGCGGGAACCGGAACCCGGCGAACGCCGACCCCGGCGGCAGCCACGGGCCAGTGCGGGTCGATGACGTCACTGCTCAAGCCTGCCTCGATCTTGCCAACGCTCAACGCAACGGAGCCTCGCCACCTCCTGCTCGGACATATCGCAGCTATGGGTGAAACCGCTTGAAGGCCCGAACCGGATCCTGGCGAGCTGAGCGGCCTGGCCCTCGGCGGCTGATCGCCACGACGGGCCCGGAGCCCCGCCCCCGCCCCGCTTCAGTCGTTTCGACTCGCCGGTGACCCCGCTTTTGTAGGTTGGCGGGGAGCGACAGGCTGCCAGCGCCTCCGCTCCCCGGTGCAGCGTGCCAGAGGAGGCCGACGCGGTGACGTCCAGTCCGCTACCCCGGATCCTTCGCCGGCGCGGCGAGCCCGACTATCCGACGTTCCTGGAGCTCTTCTTCGACCTGGTCTACATCTTCATGCTCTCCAGGCTCTCGGCGGGGCTCGCCGAGGACCTCACCCTCCGGGGCGCCGCCCAGACCGCCGTCCTGCTGCTGGCCGCCTGGTGGGTCTGGGTGCTGACCGCGTGGCTCACCGACCTGTTCAACCCGCGGCTGCCGATCATCCAGGCCACCGTCCTGGCGGTCATGTTCGGCACCCTGCTGATGGCGATCGCGGTGCCGTACGCCTTCGGCGACTACGGGTGGCTCCTCGTCGCGGCGTACTTCGGCATCCACCTCGTCCGGGACGCCGTCCTCATCCCCGGTACCCGGGTGAACCGCCCGATCCAGGCCAGGAGCATCCGGGTCTTCTTCTGGTTCGGCGTCACTGCGGTGCCGTGGGTGGCCGGGGCGTTCGTGCACGGAACAGCCCGGCTGCTGCTCTGGTCGGCCGCCGTGGCCGTCGACCTCGGATCTGCCCGGATCGGCTGGCCCACACCGAAGCTCGGCTACACCGAACTCGCCAGTCAGATCTTCACCGGCCCCCACCTGTCCGAGCGGCACCGGGAAATCTTCATCATCGCGTTGGGCGAGCTGATCCTGAGCGCCGGCACGGGGCTGGCCGGCAGCGGCTTCCAGGCCGCCCGGGTGGCCGCGAGCGCCGTCGCGTTCGCCAGCGCCGTCCTGCTCTTCCAGCTCTACTTCCACCGGGAGCGGCAGCTCCTGGCACCGCCCGCCGTCACGGCGGTGGAGCGGGTCCGCCCCGGCACCTCCACCTCGTACAGCCACCTGGTGATGGTGGCCGGCGTGCTGGTCGTCTCGACCAGCGTCTCGCTGGTCATCGACCGGCCGTTCGGTGCAGCGCCGGCCGCCTGGATCGCCGCCATCATCGGCGGGCCGGCCCTGTTCCTCCTCGGGAGTTGCCTTTTCGACGCCGTGCTCACCGGGCGGGTCCTCTGGTCCCGGGTCCTGGGGATGGTGCTGCTGGGCGCCATCGCACCCGCGGCGGCCCGGCTTTCGCCGCTGGTCGTCCTCGTCTTGGCGAATCTGATCCTGCTGCTCACCCTGGTCCGGGAGACGCTGCCCACACGCTCGCGGCTGGTCCGGGCCACCGTGCCGACCGGGTGAGCGTCACCCGAGCGCCGGTGGCATTGGCATGCGGGCGTGCAGGCGGGTGCTCACCAGGTTCGCCGCGGCGATCAGTGCCAGGACGGTCATGGCGAGCAGCGCGACCATCACCGGCGGCAGCAGGGACGAGGCCGGCGCCACGCCAGCCAGCAGGGCCAACCCGGCCAGCCGGGACCGGGAGATCCGACCGAACACCGTGTAGTCGAGCACGCCGCGGCCGACCAGGAACAACGCCGGTCCGCCGAGGATGACCGCAGCCCAGGAGGGCGGCGTCTCGCCAAGGGGACGCACCACGACGAGGTCGCTGGTGACTGCCGTACCGGCGATGCCGGCCACCATGATCAGGTGGGTGACCGCGGCGGACTGGGTGAGCAGCGACGGGTTCGTCGACCGCGCGATGGCATCGGTCAGCAGCTCGCCGGCCCGGTAGATGTAGATTCGCCAGGTCAGCACCACGATCGTGAACACCACCAGCAGGGCCCAGGCCCGGTGCACCGTGTATTCGTTCAGGCTGAAGGTCGTCCCGGTCACGAAGATCGACGCGCCGAGCGCGACGATGACGAACTGCCGGTACCGCTCAGCCACCCGCTCGCCGACCAGCCGCCACTCCTGCGGCTGGGACCGCCCCAGCCGCGGCACCGGCCAGCCGAGCGAGGCGGCGACGTACTCCACGCCGACAGCCGCCGCCCAGAGCACCAGGCGGGTGGGGTCGGCGGCCAGCCCGCCGCCGATCCAGCCGACTGCGGCGATGGTGTACCAGAACAAGACCCGGCCGCTGCGGCGCGGCTCGACCGCATCCGGCAGGATTAGGAGGTAGTAGCAGCTCGAACCGAGGTGGATGGCCAGGTAGGTGACCGCGAAGAGCAGGCCACGCTCGCCGTACGCGTCCGGCGCCGCTGCGGCCAGCAGCAGGCTGGCGGCCGCCACCCCGATGAACTGCACCTGGACCGCGGGCCGGGCCAGGTCGCGGGTGTCTGCAGCCCACGTGGTCAGCGCCCAAACGAGGGTGAACGCGAGCAGCAGAACCAGCGTCTCCCCGACGCCGGTCCAGGTCAGATTGGCGGCGAGCGTCTTGGCCAGGGAGACCAGCGCAAAGACGTAGACCAGGTCGAAGAAGAGTTCCAGGAACGCCGGCCGCCCCGGATCCCGCTGGGCCGGGGCCGCCGCACCGGCGCCGCCTTCCGCTGCCATCGACCTCCTCCGGGACCGCCGCACCGTCCTCGCCAGACGACACTACGGGCACCGGTACGACGACAGCCGCACATCTACCTCATGCCCCCGCTATAGCGGGACATTCAATCGCGAAGCGGCATCGCCGGTTTGGCGAATGCCGGGCCGCAGATGGGGCAAGACCGAGTGAGTCGGGTGGGGGCCAGACCGTTCACCCAGCGGCCGGCAGGCATTGTCATGAGGCGCGGAACGGCATGACCGGCTTCCGGTACCTGCGCATCACGTCGGACGGTCTCCCAGGATGATCGGAGGTCGCCCGCGTCGCGGTCGGGCCCGTTCGAGTCGCCACCGAGCCCACCGGCGCCGACCCCTGGCGCGGCTGACCGTTGTCAGCCTGGCGGGACACGTGATCGTCGGGCTGGGGGGCGGGCGTCGATATGCCGCTCGCCCCGGTGGTCGGGCCGTACGCCGCCGCGGGTTTCCGGACACTCGTCACGGGCGGCGTGTGGGTTGCCAGCGATGTCGCCGAACCGCCGACTGCGGCGCCTCCCCTGCAACACGAAGCGCCCTGCCCGCCTGGTCGCGCCCGCGCTGTGCCTGCCAAGCCAGTCAGCCGCCTTCAGGACCGCTGACGGCCCCGCAGGAGTTCGGCGCGGGCGGCACCCCCACATCTATCGATGCCGTCTTTGACATCTCCCGCCGGTGGCACTGATCCGCACAGATGCGGTTGCTGCTCGTCGACCCTTTGTCCGCGTGCGGACGGCGACCTGTCTGGCCCGGTCGCACGGCTGATAGGTAATCCGCGGCCTCCGCCTCATCGCTCCTGAGCTGCCTGCGGGCGGAGCGTCTTCCCGTGTGCCCTTTCCGGGCGCGGCGGCAAGACATCCGCCTTGTCGCCGCGCCCGGAACACGGAAGGTGAACATTCCCATCCTGATCGTAATTGTCGATAGAATGTGAGTTCACCCACTCGGGTACGCGTGGAGTCCGCTTGTCTCTACTTGGATTCGAGGCGGCCCAGGGTGCTCTCGACCGGTGCCGGCCAGATGGAGTCCTTGAGGCCGAGGGCGTCGCGAAGGTAGGCCCACGTGAGCCGCTGGATCAGGGCAACCCGCTCGGGGCTCTCGTCCGTCGTCGCTTTGGCTTCGTAGTCGGAGATGCCGCCGAGCGAGTGCTCTGCTCCGAACAGGGTGAGCAGGCTCTCGCTGCCCGGGCTCAGGTGATACGCATCGGTGAACCAGTCCGGCCCGCGGACTGACAGCGGGGAGTCGTCCTGGTCGCCGGCGACGACGAGGGCCGGGGTGGTCATGTCCACGAAGCTCGGGCTCATGAATGGGAAGTGCTCGGCCGCGAACGGGGAAAGGTCGGCTCCGCCCCGGCCGGTTACGGCCAGCAGGACGCCGGCCTTGACCCGTGGGTCGGACATGTCCTCTCCGGGGTTGCCGTTGGCGTCGAGGACTCGCGCCCCCAGCAGCGTGCTCGCCGTCTGGGCGCCCCAGGAGTGCCCGGCCACGGCGATGCGGGTGCGGTCGAGGCGTCCAGCAAGGCCGGGGACGGACGACTCCAGCAGGTCGAGCTGGTCGAGGGTGCGCTTCAGGTCGTCGACCCGGATTCGCCAGATCAGCGGGGTGCGGGGGTCGTCGGGCGGGAGGTTCAGTGTCCGGGAGTCGAGGTGGGTGGGCTGGATGACCACGAAGCCGTGGGAAGCCCAGAAGTCGGCCAGCGGGTCGTAGTTGGTCGCCGACTGGCCGAAGCCGTGCGAGAAGACGATGACGGGCAGTTCGTGGCCGGTCGTGGGTGCGGAGACCCGTGCCTGCAGATCGTCGCCGCGATCCGGGGCCTGCAGCGTGATGGGGTGCACCGAGATGACCGGCGTGGGCTCTGGCATTGGGTGCATGGTCGTTCCTTCGTGACTTGGCATTGGCCTGCCGTTCTGGCATGCTGTCAATGCGGAACTCGGTTCCGTTAAAACATACGGAACACGGTTCCGCTTTTCAAGGAATGTGACGGGGGTAACGGTGGCCGGCACGGGCAGCGGATCGGGTGCTGCGCGAAAGCAGCGGGCTGATTCCCGGCGCAACGAGGCGGCGCTACTGGAGGCGGCCGCCGCGGCGTTCGTCACCTCCGGAGTCGATGCGCCTGTGCGTGAGATCGCCGCCAAGGCCGGCGTCGGCGTCGGCACGATCTACCGCCACTTCCCCACGCGGGCCGATCTCATCGTCGCGGTGTACCGGCACCAGGTCGAGGCGTGCGCCGCGGCCGGCCCGGCGCTGCTGGCGGAGAGCGCCACACCGCACGCCGCCCTGGCAAGCTGGATCGACCTCTTCGTCGACTTCCTGGTCACCAAGCACGGCCTGGCTGAGGCGATGCGGTCCGACGATGCCGCCTTCCAGACGCTGCACGCCTACTTCCTCGACCGCCTCGTCCCCGTCTGCGCCCAGCTGCTCGACGCCGCAGCCACGGCGGGCGAGATCATCCCCGACATGGACGCCCTCGTGCTGATGCACGGCATCGGCAATCTCTGCATCGGCGCCGACAGCCCTAGCTACGACGCGCGCCTCATGGTCGGACTCGTCATCGCAGGCTTGCGGCTCCACTAGCGCTCAAGGAAGTACGCGGCGCGCGGTCGCCCGCAGAGACGCGGCAAGGCGGTGTGGTGATGCTCCGCGAATGATGCTGCCCGGGCACCGGCACCGGCGCTGAGCGGTCCGGTCAGAGCCGATGCCCGGTGGTGGGACTCGCGGTGAGCCACTAACAGAGCCGAACCTCGCCCGTCCGCCATCCGCATCTGCCGCGGATCGTGCGCTGCGGAGCGTCACGATCGCTTGAGCCAGGCGCCGTCCGGTCGTGCCGATGATCGCGCACTCTCCGCTCCGCCAGGTGTAGCCCCTCGCGTGGCTCCGTGCACCTTGGCCAAGGGGCGGGCCTGCCCGAGGAGGATGCGCGCCAACCCGCCCAGGCCTCCGCGAGCGGGGAGCGACGAATCGGTAATGGCTCGTTCGGACGGGATGAAACAACGTTGTCCGGTTTTGGTGACCATTCGTATGCCTCGTCCTGGCCCTGGTAATCCGTCACGCGCGATACCTTCACTTCGACCTATCTGTAGGCAAAGGTCCGAAACGTGAGGGAGAGTCATGCAACGACCAAAGCTGCTGGTGCTGGCGATTGTGGCCACCGGCTTGGCCGCCGCCGGGCCAGCCGCTGCCGGTATGAACGACAGAGACGCGAACAGCACGCATGCCGTCTTCGTCCAGACGAACAGGGCCTCCGGCAATACCGTGAAGGTGTTCGAACGGGCGAGCGACGGGACACTCAGGTCGGCGGGACCGGAGGTCCCCACCGGCGGCCTGGGCGGCGCCGCGGTCGATGCCCCGGGGGACTCCCTCGCGTCACAGGGATCGCTGGTGTTCAGTGACGGTCTGCTCTTCGCGGTTAACGCCGGGAGCAATACGGTCAGCGTGCTCCGCGTCAACGGTGTGAACGTGGCCCTCGTGCAGCAGATCTCGTCGGGTGGTTTGTTCCCGGTCAGCATCGCGGTACGCGACGACCTGGCCTTCGTTGTCAACGGCGGCGGGGCGGGCGCGATCCAAGGCTATCGGATCGAGAACGGCCGGTTGCACATGATCCCCGGCGACAATCGAACACTCGGGCTCAGCAATACCAACCCACCCGCCTTCCTGACATCCCCAGGACAGGTCGGAGTCAATCCAAACGGTCAGTGGGCGTTCGTCACGATGAAAGGCTTCGTCGGCACGGGCGGCAACAACATCATCAACGCGTTCCGCATCGACCACAACGGAGTGCTGTCGGACAGCCCGGTCGCAAGCCCCAGCGTGAGCGGCGTACCGTTCGGGTTCACCTTCCAGCAACAGAACAGACTGATCGTCGCCGAGGCGGGCGTCTCAGAGGTCACCACCTACAAGCGTGTCGGGCAGGGAAGTCTGACACCGGTCGGCTCAGCTCAGAACGGGCAGGCGGCATTGTGCTGGATCCAGCGGGTCGGCGAGTTCTACTTCGTCACCAACACCGGAAGCCTCACGGTCAGTAGCTACCGGGTAGAGCCTAATGGTCAGCCGGTGCTCCTCGCGGCTGTCGCCGCGACCACTGCCGCTGCACCGATCGACATGACCGAAAGCGGCGGCTTCCTCTACGTCGAAAGCGGTCGCGGGGGCTCCGTCGAGGTCTACGCGGTGAGCAGCACTGGCTCATTGACCCTGCTTCAAACCGTGACCGACGGGCTGCCGGTATTCGCCAACGGCATCGGCATCGAAGGCATCGCCGCCTCCTAACACAGTCCACTGGCCCCGGCCCAACCAAAGGTCGGGGCCAGTGGTATCTCGTATGGGCTCCGTGGTCACGAAGCGGCCTAGACACCTCGTCGAACTGCTGCCGGCGGTTCGGTGCAAGACCCTGTCGGCTCCAGCCTCGTCGTGCAGGAACCCGTCCGCCTCGACGATCTGCCCCCGGCGCCAGATGGAGCCAACGACGAGCTGGACCAAACCGCGCGCAGAGCTGTCACCGTGCTTTGTCCATGAACTCAATGCACTGAGCCTTTTTCATCGTGACGGTGCAGGTCACGGCAGGTGGAACCCTGGCGCGCCAGTGCCGCGGCGCCCGCCGCGTCGGCTGCGAAAATCGCTGTCCGGTTGTCGGAGCACACTGGTAGAAAGCCGG
>JBARAE010000549.1:0-5422 GCA_049791715.1 Micromonospora sp. | reverse complement strand
CTGCACCACCGGCTCGACGGCGGCGGTCTCGGTGGTCGCCGGCTCGGCGGCCTTGTTCTTCTTCGCCGCCGACAGCGGCTGGCCGACCTTGCAGTTGTCCCGGTAGATCGCCAGCGCCTTGAGGCCGCGCTTCCAGCCCTCGAAGTAGATTTCTTCGACGTCCTCGACGGTCGCCGCTTCCGGCATGTTGACCGTGTTGTGGTTCATGATGCCGTTCGCCACGAAGGCGTGGGTCTCCGGCACGGAGAGGTCGAACACCTCCCGCTCACCGGCGTCGGCGACCGAGGCGACCGGGGAGAAGTGCAGATTGCCGTCGAGCACCTGGCGCAGCCAAACCGGCAGGATCACACCGTCCAGGCTCGCGACCCGCTCCACCGTCCGCCGGGTGACGTGGGTGGTGTGCGGGTCGAGCAGGAATGTGAAGTCGGACCGGTGACCACGAACGCCGGTCCGGCCCGGCTTCCCTGCCGGAATCAGGTCGTACAACTCCCGGCCGACGATGCCTGGCACGACGTCAATCGTGCCGGATCCGTACGAGCCGGTCAGGTAACGCTCCGCTGCAGCGGCCTTGTCCGGCTCCAGGAACGGCACCAGGCTCGCCATGAACTGGCCCTGGATCCCCGCCGCGTACACCTCATCGTACGACTTGTCGTACTCGGCGTTGTGCTTGCGCACCCTGCTATGGATGACACCGAGGTTGGTCAGCACCGCCTGCAGGTCGTCCAGCAGGACCGGACTGTCCAGGCAGATCGCCCACTTCGGGGCAGTCGCGGTGGTCACGTAGGCATCCAGGGCCAGGCCCTGCAGGAAGGCGAGCACCATCGAGCGGGGCGACCGCAGAACAGCGTCCGGAATCCGCTTGTCAGACGCCCGCGAGCCGCAGCCCAGAGCGGCCAGGAACTCCACGATGGTCTTCGACGACACGACCGCTCCCGGGCACCGGCCGGGCTGCCGGTCGATCCGGGCGCTCACCCCGAACAGGTCCCGCCATGCGGCCTGTACCCGCTCCAGTACGGCCTCCGCCGAGTTGGTGATGGTCACCGTCCAGTCGCGGTGACTGGTGTGACCCTCGGACGCGTATGCGCCGAGGAGAAACGCCAACTCCTCGCTCATCTCCTGCGGCAGCGTGACCGACCGCTGGTTCCCGTACGGCGCCGATGCGACGACTTCCCGCAGGCTCGCCGGCATCGTGGCCCACATGTCAGCCCCATACTGGATGGCCACCTGGTCGCCGGGCTCGATCTCAGCCAGGGTCTTCCAGGTCAGGCCACTCTCGGCAGCTACCAGCAGGCGGTGCGGGTAGGTGCCCGTGACGATGTGACCCGACCGCAGCGTGGCCGTCCGGACCGGGCGCGTCCCGCCATAGTAGAAGGCGTCGGTCTTGCGGTCACCGTCCAGCGAGGAGACCTGGAGGTACTCGGGGCGGAAGGTATCCTCCGCCTCGCCACGGTGCAGGCTGCCGATCCGAATCAGGCCCTCGCCGGAGGAGACCAGCGTCTCCCCGACGACACACTTGGAGATCGCGCCGGAGATGAACGGCTGGACCGCCGCCATCATCCGTACGTGTCCCATCGGGGCGATGGACCGCTCTCCCATGGCGCAGTCGAAGACCGGGTAGTGCTCCGGCTTCAGGCTCGGAGCCTCCACCACGTGACCGTGATCGGCGATGTGCTCGACGATCGCCTCGACCTGCTCCTCCGGGTAGCCGAGGCTGCGCAGGGCGCGCGGCACGGTCTGGTTGACGATCTGCATCGAGCCGCCGCCGACCAGCTTCTTGAACTTGACCAGCGCCAGATCCGGCTCCACGCCGGTGGTGTCGCAGTCCATCATCAGGCCGATGGTGCCGGTCGGCGCGAGGACGCTGGCCTGGGAGTTGCGCCAGCCGAACTTGTCGCCGACTTTGTTGCCGAGCGTCCACTGCTTCGTGGCCTCGCGCTGGATGGCGGTGGCCACGGTGCCGGCCGGCTTGATCTCGTCGTTGGCGGCGGCGTGCTTGCGCATGACCCGCTTGTGCGGCTCGGCGTTCCGGGCGTAGCCGTCGTACGGGCCGACGATGCCGGCCAGCTCGGCGGAACGGCGGTACGCGGTGCCGGTCATCAGCGAGGTGATCGCCGCGGCGACCGAACGCCCCTGCTCGGAGTCGTACGGCAGGCCGGTGGCCATCAGCAGCGCGCCCAGGTTGGCGTACCCGATGCCGAGCTGCCGGTAGGCGCGGGTGGTCTCGCCGATCTTCTCGGTCGGGAAGTCGGCGAAGCAGATCGAGATGTCCATCGCGGTGATGACGAACTCGACGGACTTGACGAACTTCTCCACCTCGAAGCCCCCGTCGGCGCGGAGGAACTTCATCAGGTTGAGCGAGGCCAGGTTGCACGAGGAGTTGTCCAGGTGCAGGTACTCCGAGCACGGGTTCGACGCGGTGATCCGCCCGGTCTCCGGGCAGGTGTGCCAGTCGTTGATGGTGTCGTCGTACTGCAGGCCGGGGTCGGCGCACTCCCAGGCGGCCTGGGAGATGGTGCGGAACAACTTCTTGGCGTCGATCGTTTCGATGGTCTGCCCGTCGAGCCGGCCGCGCAGGTCGAAGCCGCCGCCGTTCTCCACCGCGGACATGAACTCGTCGGAGACCCGGACCGAGTTGTTGGCGTTCTGGTACTGCACGCTGACGATGTCGGCGCCGCCCAGGTCCATGTCGAAGCCGGCGTCCCGCAGCGCGCGGATCTTGTCCTCCTCGCGCGCCTTGGTGACCACGAACTCCTCGATGTCCGGGTGGTCCACGTCGAGGATGACCATCTTGGCCGCGCGCCGGGTGGCGCCGCCGGACTTTATGGTCCCCGCGCTCGCGTCCGCGCCCCGCATGAAGCTCACCGGGCCGGAGGCGGTGCCGCCGGAGGAGAGCAGCTCGCGGGAGGAGCGGATCCGGGACAGGTTGACGCCGGAGCCGGAGCCGCCCTTGAAGATCAGCCCCTCCTCCTTGTACCAGTCCAGGATGGAGTCCATCGAGTCGTCGACGGCCAGGATGAAGCACGCGCTGACCTGCTGCGGCGACGGCGTGCCCACGTTGAACCAGACCGGCGAGTTGAAGCTGAACACCTGGTGCAGCAGCATCCAGGTGAGCTCGTGCGCGAAGATCTCCGCGTCAGCCGCGGTGGCGAAGTAGCCGTACTCCTCACCGGCGGTGCGGTAGGTGCTGACCACCCGGTCGATCAGCTGCTTGAGCGACCACTCCCGCTCCGGGGTCCCCACCGCGCCCCGGAAGTACTTGGTGGTCACGATGTTGGCCGCGTTGACGGACCACGACTCGGGGAACTCCACCCCGCGCTGCTCGAAGTTGATCGAGCCGTCCCGCCAGTTCGTCATCACGACGTCGCGGCGCTCCCAGCTGACCTCGTCGTGGGGATGCACCCCCTCCGTCGTCCAGACGCGCTCGATCTTCAGCCCCGCCCCGGCCTTGTTCCGTGACTTGCTGGTCGTCACGCCCTCGCCCCCCTCGTTGCGCGGTCACCCACCGCGCATCCTCAACTGTCAGAAATCCGAAAGAACTCAACTGGTACGGCCGGCGGCGTCGACCGCCTCGGCCCCGACGCCCTCCCGGGCGCGTGCGGCGTCCCGCAGCGTCTCGATCTCGCGCTCGAAGTCGGCGAGCGAGTCGAAGGACCGGTAGACGCTGGCGAAGCGCAGGTAGGCGACCTCGTCCAGGTCGCGCAGCGGTCCCAGGATCGCCAGCCCGACCTCGTGACTCGGGATCTCCGCGGCCCCCTTGGCGCGGACGGTCTCCTCGACCTTCTGCGCGAGCAGCGCGATCGAGTCGTCGTCGACCGGCCGGCCCTGGCACGCCTTGCGTACCCCGCCGATGATCTTCGTACGGCTGAACGGCTCGGTCACCCCGCTGCGCTTGACCACCGCGAGCACCGCCTCCTCGACGGTGGTGAACCGCTTGCCGCACTCCGGGCAGGATCGCCGCCGCCGGATGAGCTGGCCGTCGTCGGCCTCCCGCGAGTCGACGACCCGGGAGTCGGCATGCCGGCAGTACGGACACCGCATCGCCTGACCTCCTTCTTCGACCCGTGGGCGCGCACCGACCGTTCCCGGGCACACGTCACCGCGGCGAGGCCCTCTCACGAGGGCCCCGACCGGGTCGACGGTACGGGGGTGCGGTCGGTAGCCGGACCCAACCTGTAGGCGACTTACGCCCGTGTGACTACTACATCTAGGGGTTGACCGTATGCCGTCGCCCAACCGTGGTCAAGTTGAACGGCGTGTCCGGCGCGTCATCAGGATCACCACCCGTCCCACCTCCCCCACGGCCGCCGAAGACCCAACGGCCGTAGCTCCCAAGGGTCACGCCACCACCTGCTCCGTAGAACAGACGTTCGAGAACGACGTACCATTTATCAGAACGTCCGTTCGGAATTCTCGGATTTCCGCGCCGACACGCCGAGAACAGGTCGTACAGATGTTTGAAAATGACCCATCCCACCTATACGGTCAACAACGACCGGACGCGGCGTGTCGCGTCGGGCCCGGTCGGCACCACACCCCGTACGCACCACGAGCCGCCAAGGCACCCAGCGCCGACCAGGGAGGGACGGACGTGACCGAGGACCGGGCCAGCCGGCAGAAGAAACCGCAGCCGATCGACGGGGCGGGTCCGCCGGCGACCCGACGCCCCCGCGCCACGCGGAGCCGGGCGGCCCAGCCCGCCGCGGTGCGCCCTGTGACCCCCGTGGTGAGCAGCTTTCCCGACCCGGCCACGGTCGACCTGACCGCCCGGCAGCGCCGCATCCTGGAGTTCATCCGCACCTGGGTCGAGCGGCACGGCTACCCGCCGAGCGTCCGGGAGATCGGCGAGGCGGTCGGCCTGGTCTCGCCGTCCAGCGTCGCCTACCAGCTCAAGGAGCTGGAGAAGAAGGGCTTCCTGCGGCGCGACCCGAACCGCCCCCGCGCGGTGGACGTCCGCGCCCCCAGCGACGTCATCGACGACGAGGCGGCCCGCGCACAGCGCCCCGCCCCGGCGTACGTGCCGATGCTCGGCCGGATCGCCGCCGGTGGCCCGATTCTCGCCGAGCAGGCGGTGGAGGACATCTTCCCCCTGCCCCGCGAGCTGGTGGGTGAGGGCGAGGTCTTCATGCTCCAGGTCAAGGGCGACTCGATGCTCGACGCGGCGATCTGCGACGGCGACTGGGTGGTGGTCCGCCAGCAGCCGACCGCCGAGGTGGGCGACATCGTCGCGGCCATGCTCGACGGTGAGGCGACCGTGAAGACCTACCGGCGGCGCGATGGCCACGTCTGGCTGATGCCGCAGAACCCGGCCTTCGACCCGATCCCCGGCGACGACGCCACCATCATGGGTCGGGTCGTGGCGGTGCTGCGCCGGATCTGAGCACGCGCTACCCGGGTGACCGCCGCGCGGCGGGCACCCGGACCC
>JBARAE010000548.1:0-7152 GCA_049791715.1 Micromonospora sp. | reverse complement strand
AACACCAGCTGGTCGTCGGCAGCGAGGGCCTCCCGCAGCTCCGCGAGCAGCGCGAGCTGGTCGGTGCTCGCCGCGTCCCGGGAGCTGTCGTACGCGGCGACGTTGCCGCCGCCCTCCTTGGCCTGGTACATCGCGATGTCGGCCCGGCGCAGCAGCTCCGTCACGTCGGCGGTGCCCGCGTCGGCGACCACCACGCCCACGGAGACCTCGATGGACATCCTCACCCCGGCGACCTCGGTCGGGGCGGCGAGGCGCTCGGCGATCTCACGCGCCTGGCGCAGCGCGTACGCCACCGGGGCGGCGCGGTCGCCGATCACCGGGACCGCGGTCAGCAGCAGCGCGAACTCGTCGCCGCCGAGCCGCCCGAGCAGGTCCCCCGGCCGGGTGAGCGCCGCCAGCCGGTTCCCGGTCAGCCGCAGCAGTTGGTCGCCGGCGGCGTGCCCGAGGGTGTCGTTGACCTCTTTGAACTGGTTGATGTCGAGCAGCAGCAGCGCCACCGGGTGGTCGTGGGGAAGCCGCCGCAACGTCTGGTCGCCCGTGCTGAGCATGGCCACCCGGTTGATCAACCCGGTGAGCTGGTCGTGCACCGCCTCGTACGACGACCGCTCGGCCACCAGCCGCAGCTCCCGATGGGTCGCCGCGTCGTGCAGCGCGGCCGCAAGGGCGTCCCCGAAGGCCGCGACGGCGTCCCGCTCCCGGGTGCTCGGCGGGGCCGAGCGGGGGAACCGGACCCGCAGCTCACCCACCTCGACGCTGCCCACCGCCAGCCGTCGCACCAGCTCGTGGTCGCCGGACTCGGTACGCGCCGGCCGGTCCACCTCGTGGTCGCTCACCCGGCCGCCGGTGGCCCCCCGGTACCGGCGCCACCGGCCGTCGTCGCGGGCGACGTCCACGTCGACCCGTTCGGCACCGAAGAGGGTGAGCACCCCGCTCACCGCGGCGGTGGCCACCTCCCGCTCGTCGAGCCGGTTGAGCGCAGCGGTGGCCTCCGCGAACGTGCGCCAGGTGCGCCGTTCCTGGTCGGCCCGCAGCCGGTGGCGGTACGTCTGCTGGAGCAGCCAGAGCGGCGGCGGGAGCAGCAGCAGCCACCGGGCGTCGAGCTCCAGCAGCGCGACGACCACCAGACCGACGGCCACGTTGCCGACGAACATGAGCAGTTTGCCGCGGAGTGCGGCGAGCAGCGGCGGCCCGATGGGGGTGCCGTGCCGCAGGGCGAGGGTGGCCGCGCCGAGCCAGGCGCTGGTGAGCAGGTACGTCACCGAGCCGGCGGTGAGCGCCAGCGCCAGTTCCGGCGTCGGCGCGGCGAGCAGCGGCCGGCCCAGCCCGCCGGCCACCGCCACGGCGAGCGCGGTGGCGGCGGTGAGCGACCCCGTGATGCGGACGAGTTCGACGGCGGGCCGACGGTCGCTCAGCAGGGACATCGCCGTCCAGGCGGTACCGGTACCGAGCAGGGCCGCCGCCGGCAGCCAGCCGGCCGGCACGAGGTAGAGGCAGACGATGAGGGCGGCCTCGCCCCAGGTGATGCTCACCATCCCGGAGGCGGTACGGAATCGGAGCCGGGCGAGCTGGGCGACCGCGAAAGCGGCGACGGCGATGCCGAACCGGGCCGCGGCCGGGAACGGGTCGTCCGGGGGAAGGCGTGCGGGAAGGGTGAGCCCGACCGCGGCGGCCGCCAGGGCGGTGGCCGAGACGGCGGCGGTCAGGAGGAGCACCCGGGTCGGGGCCTGGCGCAGGCCCCACCGATCGGGCGGATGGTCGTCCCTGCCGGAGGTCACGGGGTCGCTCCGGCTGCCGGTGGCCGGAGGGTACGGCGGGCGCCCGCTGCGTCGACGGTCATCAGCGCCCCCTTCCGCCCACGGGTCGGGGACGTTCGGTCCCCCCGGCGGAAGGCTAAGCCAAAGCCGGTGGCCGCAACAGGGGGCGACGACCGGCTTCGACGTGAATCGTGGGTTGACTACCCGTTTCGGCGCTGCTGAGAGCCGTCGGGCCCGTTCGTCGGTGATTCCTGCGAGGCGGTCCCGTCTGTCGGATCGACGACGGTCGCGTCGGTCCGACCGGCGTCGGACGGACCGGCCTGCCGGGGGAACCGGTCGGGCAGCCGGCGCAGTCGAGCGTTCATGTTGCGGATCAGCAGGATGGTGGCGGTGGCCAGCAGCAGGATGAGGAAGAGGCCCATCGGCCCGGCCAGGCCACCCGTACGGGTGTCACCGAAGTTGTTCTCCGCGAGCACCTGGGCAGCGGTCAGCATGGCGTTCCTCCGATGTGCGGCTGCCGACCAGCGTAGCCCGGCCGCCGATCAGCGGGCATGGCACGTCTCGCGAACGCCGGCGAAGAGGTCGGACTCGGGCAGCGGGCTGTCGACCAGCGAGCGGGCGAGCTGGAAATCCTCCGTCGGCCAGGCGCGCCGTTGCAGCTCCATCGGCACGTGGAACCAGAAGCCGTCCGGGTCGATCTGGGTGGCGTGGGCGCGCAGCGCGTCGTCACGGACGGGGAAGTACTCGGCGCACTCCACCCGGGTGGTGATCCGGGGCCCCTTGTCCGGGCGGTCCTCCCACCGCTTCAGCCAGTCCTCGTACGGCGACTCCAGGCCGGCCTCGAGCATGGTCTCGTGCAGCGCCATGATCTTGCCCTTGGAGAAACCGATGTCGTAGTAGAGCTTCAGCGGCTGCCAGGGCTCGCCCAGCTCCGGGTACCGCTCCGGGTCGCCGGCCGCCTCGAAGGCGGCGACGGTCACCTTGTGGGTCATGATGTGGTCCGGGTGCGGGTAGCCACCCTCCTCGTCGTACGTGGTGACCACGTGCGGGCGGAACTGGCGCATCAACCGCACCAGCGGTCCCGCGGCGACCTGCACGTCCTGCAGGGCGAAGCACCCCTCGGGCAGCGGCGGCAGCGGGTCGCCCTCCGGCAGCCCCGAGTCGACGAAACCCAGCCAGGCCTGGTCGACGCCGAGGATGGCGCGGGCCGCGTCCATCTCGGCGCGCCGGATCTCGCCGATGTTGGCCCAGACGTCCGGCCGATCCATCTTCGGGTTGAGCACGCTTCCCCGCTCGCCGCCGGTGCACGTCACGACCAGGACATCCACCCCCTCGGCGACGTATTTCGCCATGGTCGCGGCGCCCTTGCTCGACTCGTCGTCAGGATGGGCGTGCACGGCCATCAGCCGCAGCTGCTCTGCCACCTTCGGCACTCCTCGTCTGTGCCCCGCCGGCGGACCCGCCCCCGGGCCCACCGACTGACCTGCCGGAACCTCCCCCGGGCCCGGAAATCCCTGTGCTGACCTGCCAACGTCTCCGCTGACCTGCCATCCTTGGCTCAGCACCGGGCTGGGAAGATGGACTCTGCCATTCTTGCCGATGCCGCCGACAACAACGCCAGGAGATACCCGCCGGTGACCGAGACGCACGCCACACATCCGCCCGGCGCGCCGGTTTTCCCGGCCGGCCGGTACGGTCGCCGCCGCGAGCCGGCCCGCCGGCGGCCGCTGGTGCCGGCGCTGCTGGCCGTGCTCCTGGTGGCGATCCTGGGGCTCGCCGCGATGCGGCTCTACACGCAGTACGGCGACCCGGCGTACGACGCCCAGGTGATCACCTACACCGGCATCACCGACTCGCAGGTGGTGATCGACTTCCGGGTGACCGTGCCGGAGGGCGGCTCCGCCGTCTGCCTGCTCCGGGCCCGCTCGCGGGACGGCGCCGAGGTGGGGCACGAGGAGGTCACGGTGACCGCCCGGCCGGGCGAGCGCCAGATCACCGCCCAGCATCGGCTGGCCACCGAGGCGCGTCCCTTCATCGGCGAGGTCGTGCGCTGCCGGGCGGCGGCCTGACCCGCCCGGACGCGCGGACCGCGGTTCCGACGGGCCGACACCGGCGGTGTTCGGCGACACCCGCACGGGTCCCGCACTGGTAACTTGGTAATTCACCTGTCAGCCAGTCACGTACTACCGAGGAGACCGCCTGTGTCCACCAATGGCAACGAGGCGCCCGCCACCTGGCTGTCCCAGGACGCGCACGACCGCCTCCAGGCCGAGCTCGACGAGCTGATCGCCAACCGGCCGGTCATCGCCGCCGAGATCAACGCCCGCCGCGAGGAGGGCGACCTGCGGGAGAACGGCGGCTACCACGCCGCCCGCGAAGAGCAGGGCAAGGCGGAGGGGCGCATCCTCTACCTGAAGGAACTGCTCCGCACCGCCCAGGTCGGTGAGGCCCCGACCGCCGACACGGTGGCGCCCGGCATGGTCGTGACGATCTACTTCGACGACGACGCCGACGACACGGAGACCTTCCTGCTCGGCTCGCGGGAGATCGCCTCCACCACCGACCTGACCGTCTACAGCCCCGAGTCCGCCCTCGGCAAGGCGATCCTGGGCGGCAAGCCGGGCCAGACCTGCACCTACACGGCCCCGAGCGGCGCCGACATCAAGGTGACCGTCGTCAAGTTCGAGCCGTACTCCGGCTGAGCGCCGTCCCGGACCCGCGCCGGCAGGCTCGAGACCGACCCCGACCGGGGCTGACAGGCCGGTCGGACCCGAGCAACCGCCACCCCGCCCCGGCCGTCGTACGGCCGGGGCGGTCGCCTGTCCGGCCGGGTGTCACGCCTCGCCGGCGAAGACGACCTGGTAGCCGCTGGCCCGCAGGGCGCTGATCAACGTATCGGAGTGCTCGACCCCCCGCGTCTCCACCGACAGGGCCACCTCCACCTCGCCGAGGCGCAGGTGCGGGTTGGCCCGCTGGTGCTCGACGTCCACCACGTTGGCCCGGTGCTCGGCGATCTCCGTGAGCAGCGAGGCCAGCTGACCGGGCCGGTCGGAGCAGCGCACGGTGACCCGCAGATAGCGTCCGGCCGCCGCCAGGCCGTGCTCGATCACCCGGAGCATGAGGAGCGGGTCGATGTTGCCGCCGGAGAGCACCGCCACGACCGGGGCCTGCACCTCCACCGCGCCCGCCAGCAGCGCCGCCACGCCCACCGCGCCGGCTGGTTCCACCACCTGCTTGCCCCGCTCCAGCAGCATCAGCAGCGCCCGGGAGATGTCCTCCTCGGAGACGGTGACCATCTCGTCGACGAGCTTGCGGACGTGGGTGAAGGTGAGGTCACCGGGACGGCCGACCGCGATGCCGTCGGCGATCGTGGCGAACGACGGCAGGCGGACCGGCTCGCCGGCCTTCAGCGAGGGCGGGAAGGCGGCGGCACTGGCCGCCTGCACACCGATCACCCGTACGTCGGGACGCAGCGCCTTGGCGGCCACCGCGATTCCGGAGATGAGCCCGCCGCCGCCGACCCCGGTGACGATGGTCTTCACGTCCGGGCACTGTTCGAGGATCTCCAGCGCCACGGTGCCCTGGCCGGCGATGACGTCGGGGTGGTCGAACGGGTGGATCAGCACCGCCCCGGTCCGCTCGGCGAAGGTCTGCGCCGCGACCAGCGACTCGTCGACCGTGTTGCCGACCAGTTCGATCTGGGCGCCGTACCCCTTGGTGGCGGCGACCTTCGGCAGCGGCGCGTTCACCGGCATGAAGACCGTGGCGTGGGTGCCCACCAGGCCGGCGGCCAGGGCGACCCCCTGCGCGTGGTTGCCGGCGCTCGCCGCGACCACGCCGCGTTCCCGCTCCTCCTTCGAGAGCCGGGAGATCCGCACGTACGCGCCCCGCACCTTGTAGGACCCGGCGCGCTGCACGTTCTCGCACTTCAACCACGCCGGGCCGCCCAGCGCGGCGCTGAGCGGGCGGGACGGCTCCAGCGGGGTGGTGCGAGTGACGCCGGCGAGCAGTTCCCGCGCGGCCTGTACGTCGGCGAGACCGACCATTTCCGTCATGCTCTGATCGTGCCACCCGCCCCCGGCGCCACCGGCGTGGACACGGGGGTCGACTCCGCCGCCACCAGCGGCGACGGCACCGTCACCGGCTGCTGGTCAGCGGGGCTGGCCGGCCAGCCCGGAGGTGCCGGCCAGTCCGCCGTACGGGGCGCGATGCGGGCCTGCTGGGCGGCGGAGATCCGGAGGATCAGCACGATCAGCGACACCCCGGCGACCAGGCACGCCAGCGCCGGGACGGCGTTGCGCAGCGCCGCCTCGCGGTAGTAGGCGAAGTCCTGTCCTCGCCCCTCCTGAGCGAGGCGGGCCTCGGCCTTCAGGGCACCGAGACTGCTGACCAGGTCGCCGATGCTGAAGACCAGCCAGGCCACCCACCAGAGGGCGACCAGCGCGCGCAGCCTGACCCGCCCGAGGCTGTCCCGGACGATGCGCATCATCACCACGCACGGCACGACGAGGCTGGCGATCGGCACCCACCAGCCGGTGATCGCCCAGTGGGCGGCGAGCTGCGACGGGCGCCCCGGGAAGGCGTCGGTGTTCTTCCGGGCCCGGAACATCCAGATCATGACCAACGCGCCGGTGGTCAGGTAGACCAGCAGATACGGACCGGACAGGAGGACGTTCGCGAGCGCGGCGAACCGCCTCAGGTCCCCGGCCGGCGTGTGCCCGGCCCGCGTCGCGGCGACGGCCGGGGCGAGCGCCGCCAGCACGTACAGCAGCGTCGTGAGGCCGAGGCCGACCGCCGCGGCGATCCCGAGCCCCCGCACGCCGTAGGTGGCCACGCCCGGCGACAGGGGTGGTGGGTCGAGCGGGTGGCCGCAGGTCCGGCAGTCGGCGGCCAGCGCGGCCGACTCGGTTCCGCAGTTCTGGCACCGCATGTCGTGTCTCCCGTTCGCGTTCCGGCGGGGACACGCTAGACGATCATGTGGCGGCCGGCGACCCCGTGCCGACGCGTGGATATCCGGGGGCGTGCCGCTGCCAGGGAGCCTGCATCTCGAACTGCCCGGCGATGCCGAGCAGCAGCAGCTCCGAGCCGGGCGGACCGACCAGCTGCACCGCGACGGGCAGGCCGTCCGGGCGTCGGCCGACCGGCACCACGATGGCGGGGAGCCCGGCGATGTTCCAGGGCGCCGCGTACGGGGCGTACCGGATGTTGGCCTTCATGTTCGCCACCCAGGAGCGGCCGGACCAGCCGGCGGCCTCCGGCGGCGGCCCGGCCAGCGCCGGGGTGAGCAGCACGTCGATCGAGTGGTCGGCGAAGAAGTTCACCGACCGCTCCCGCCAGGCGATCCGGTCCGCCTCGCGGACGTACCCCCGGCGCTGCGCCCACTCGCCCAGCGCGACGT